>JAEZZB010000013.1 GCA_023442495.1 Bacillota bacterium | reverse complement strand
CAACACGCTTAATCACTCTATTTTCACCTGATACTTTATCAGAATAGAGTAATTTATTAAATCTAAACGGTTTTAATTCTTGATGTCTTAAAATTAAATCTTGCATGTATTTTGAATAAAATTTAATTATACTATCTTCTGATCTGTAATTTTGTTGAAGCTTAATGATTTTAACTTCTGGAAAAATCTTATCAAATTGTAAAATATTTTTTACACTAGCACCTCTAAATCTATATAGGCTTTGGTCATCATCACCGACTACACAAATATTTTTGTTTTCGTTTAATAATTCTAGAATAATCTTTTCCTGTACTGTATTTGTATCTTGATATTCATCTATTAGAATATAATTAATTTGATTATGTAGTTTTTTTCTAACTTCTTCATTTTCATGAATTAATTTGTATGTATAGAAAAGTTTATGGGAAAAATCAATCATATTGTAACTTTCAAGTATTTTTTCATAAAGGCTTGTAATATTTAATAAAATTTGATTATTTTGATTAGTTGATTTTCTTTCTAAAATAGCTTCTTCACAGACTTTGTTCACTATTTTTACAATATCATTAACTTCTCTATTTTGATTAATTATATTAGAATATCCTGGAATATTTCTAAAATGATTGATATTTCTTCTTATTAAATAAGACTGTTCTACTTCATCTATCTGGGTATATCCTTCCTTAAGATTTGTATAGATTAAATTTTCTCTTAAAATTTTATCGCAAATAGTGTGGAAGTTCCCTATATGCATATCATTGACATCTTTTTGAATTCCAGATTCTTTGAATTTTGTGGAAAGTCTATCAATCAATTCAAATGCCGCTTTATTTGTAAATGTTGATATCATTATTTCACTTGGATTGATATTTTGCTCTCCAACCATATATAGAACTCTTTCGACTAGTGTAAATGTTTTGCCTGTTCCTGGTCCTGCGATTATCAAAACTGGTCCATCTATTGTTTTTATTGCTTGTTCCTGTTGAAAATTATTTTTCATTTTACCAACCTTAGTTAACTTATATTCCTATAAATATTAAAATTTATAATTAAATCTAGTAATAATTGTTCATTCACATACATATATTATATATATTAATAATATAGGATTGATTCGCAAAAAACGATTCAATCCTATTTTCTATATCTATTTATTCATTCTCTTGATAAATTCTAAAACTAAATCAATAAAGTATTCTGACGCTGCTTCTCCTGCATCTATTACTTCTTGTTCTGATAATTCAACTTCAGATATCCCTGCTGCTAGATTTGTAACAAGTGTAATACCCGCTACTTTCATTCCCATATGTCTTGCTGCTAAAGCTTCAATTCCGGTTGACATTCCAACTGCATCTGCTCCTAATACAGCAACCATTTTCACCTCTGCTGGAGTTTCATATTGAGGTCCTGATAGTTGACAATAAACACCATTTTGTATCGAAAGTCCTTTTTCTTTAGCGATTTCTTCAATTAAATCACCATATTCCTTATTGTACACTTCAGACATATCTGGAAATCTCGTTCCCAATTGCTTAATATTTTGACCCATTAATGGTGATTCTACAAATTGCACTATATGATCTCTAATAATCATTAAATCACCGATTCTAAAGTTTTTATTAACACCGCCAGCTGCATTTGTTACAAGTAAAGTTTTCGCACCCATAAGGCCCATTAATCTTGTTGGAAGTACAGTATCTTGTGCTGTATAACCTTCATATCTGTGTACTCTTCCTTGCATTATCATTGTTGCTACACCATGTATATGAGTAAATACAAATCTACCCTTATGTCCTGGTGCTGTAGATACTGGGAATCCTTTAATATCGGAATATGAAATTTCAGCTTCTATCTCTACCACATCTGCTAGTTTTCCAAGTCCTGAACCAAGAGTAATTGCAAGTTCAGGTTTAAAATCTATTTTCGACTTTAAATCTTCATACGCTGTCAATAATCTTTCATATACTTTATTTTCCATATTTTCCCCATTAAATTAATTCTTTAATATCAGTATATTCTTATCCCAAGTCCTTAGCAACTTGTTTAGCTGTCATCTTTCCTTTATATGTATTGAAACCATTTCTAAGATCTTCGTCTTTTTCAATTATTTTCTTAAAATCACCACTAGCAATCTTACTTGCATATCTTATAGTTGAATTTGTAAGTGCATGTGTTGATGTATGTGGTACAGCCCCTGGTATATTTGCTACAGCATAGTGGATCACGCCCTCTTCTACATATACGGGATTATCATGTGTAGTTACTCTATCTATAGTTTCAAATATACCACCTTGATCGACTGCAACGTCAATTATAACAGATCCTGGTTTCATTGATTTTATCATTTCTCTAGTAACAAGAGTTGGAGCTTTAGCACCACCAGGTAGTAAAACTGCACCTATTACCATATCAGAATTTGCAACCGATTCAGCAATATTTTTCTTGTTTGAAACTAATGTTTGAACATCAAGTCCAAATAAATCATCCAAAACTCTAAGTTTTTCAGGATTTCTACCCATAAGTATAACTTTTGCACCAAGTCCAATAGCCATTTTAGTAGCATTTTGTCCTACATTACCACCACCTATAATTGTAACAGTTCCTCTTTCAACTCCTGGCACCCCACCTAAAAGTACACCTGAGCCTCCATTTTGCTTTTGCAAATATTGCGCACCGAGTATTGGCGCCATACGACCAGCAACTTGTGACATTGGCATTAATAATGGTAAATGCCCTGGAGTTCCAATAGTTTCATATGCTATCGCTGTAACTTTCTTATCTAAAAGCTCCCTTGCTAATTCTAAATCTGCCGCTAAATGAAAATAAGCATATATAATCAAACCTTCTCTAAAATATTTAAACTCTTCTTGCAGAGGCTCTTTAACTTTCATAACCATATCGCATGCCCAAACTTTATCTACATCACAAATAATCGCCCCTTCATCAGCATACTCTTTATCAGATATTCCAGAATCTACACCTGCTCCCTTTTCTATATATACTTTGTGACCTTCATGAACTAAAGTTGTAACACCTGCTGGGTTAATAGCCACTCTATGCTCTTGATTCATTCTCTCTCTAGGTATTCCTATATTCATAAACTCTCTTCCTTTTCATTTTTAATTTATTATATTCTTATTGTATAGTAAAAGATGAAAATCACAAAATTTTTATTGCGACTTTATAAATTTAATTAAACATTGAGGTATATATTTCCTGTTATAATCTTATATTGTAAAAACTGACTATTAAATAAACTCTATATATTTTTTATAATATATATCTTAAAAGATATTAAGTTTTTAACCTCATTTATATAAATCAAAAAGGCTAGAAGTCATAACTTCTAACCTTTGATATTTATTATTTTAATTTTTCTTTATACATTTCAACTTCTTCTGGTGTACAGAATACATAATGCTCTGGTGCAATTTCTCTAAGTGCATGATTTTCTGTATATTCACCTGCGATTGAAGGATCGTATACATGTACTCCCTTATTTCTTTCTATAATCGGATCCGGAATTGGAACTGATTGTAGAAGTGATTGTGTATAAGGGTGAAGAGGATTTGCAAATAAATCTTCTGTTGACGCAATTTCAACTATTCTACCCTCTGTAATAACTCCGATTCTATCTGAAAAATATCTTACTACAGATAAGTCATGAGCTATGAATAGATAAGTTAAATTGTTTTCATGTTTAAATTTATTTAACAAGTTTAAAACTTGTGCACGAATTGATACATCAAGTGCTGATGTAGGTTCGTCAGCAACTATTAAATCTGGTTGCATTACTATTGCTCTAGCAATACCTACTCTTTGTCTTTGTCCACCCGAAAATTCATGCGGATATCTTGACTTATGTTCTGGAAGAAGACCTACTGAATTGATAGCTTCATCAATTTTTCTAGTTCTTTCTTCTTTGCTGTCATAGAGCTTGAAATTGTCTAAACCTTCACCAATACAATAATCGATAGTTGCTCTTTCATTTAATGAAGCAGCTGGGTCTTGGAAAATCATTTGAATTTGTCTTTTCAATTCTTGACTTTCATTTTTAGTCATATCGCCATTGATTTGTTTCCCTTTAAAAAATATTGCACCATTTGAAGTTTTATTCAATCTTACAATCGCTCTTGCAATTGTTGTTTTACCAGACCCAGATTCACCTACAAGTGAAAAAGTTTCACCTTTATAAATTTTGATATTTACTCCCTTAACAGCAACAAATTTTCTTCTACCATTTGTAAATGTAATTTCTAAATCTTGAACATCAACAAGGACTTCTCTATCTTTATCCAGCATAGTTTCCTCCTTTTGTTGTTATTTTATCCATTTTTTCATGTAGATTTCTAATTTGTTCTGGTGGTAATACCTTTGGAGCTTTTTCATGTAATAACCATGTTTTAGCATAATGCGTATCTGTTACCTTGAACATTGGTGGTTCCTTTTCAAAATCTATTTTCATTGCATAATCACTTCTTAAAGCAAATGCATCACCTTTAATTTCTTCAAATAATGAAGGTGGTGTCCCTTTAATTGATAGCAATTCACCTTTGTGGTCTTCTAATTGAGGCAGTGATGATAAAAGCCCCCATGTGTATGGATGTCTCGGATCATAAAATACTTCTTCAGCAGTTCCATATTCTATAACTTGACCAGCGTACATTACCGCAACCATATCTGCTACTTTAGCAACTACACCTAAATCGTGAGTAATGTATATTGTTGTAAATCCATATTCTTCAGATAAATCTCTAATAAGTTGTATAATTTGTGCTTGGATTGTAACGTCTAAAGCCGTAGTTGGTTCGTCACAAATTAAAATTTTTGGTCTACACGCTAAAGCAATTGCAATAACTATTCTTTGTCTCATCCCCCCAGAATACATGAAAGGATATTCATCGAATCTTTTTTCCGGTTCTGGTATTCCTACTTTTTGCATCAATTCAATCGCTATAGACTTAGCCTCTTTCTTTGATTTCCCTTGGTGTTTTACAATAACTTCAGAAATTTGATAACCAATCGTTCTAACAGGATTTAAGGAAGTCATCGGGTCTTGGAAAATTGTAGCAATTTTCTTCCCTCTAATACCTAACCATTCTTTATCCTTAGTAAATTTTGAAATATCTTGGCCTTCAAACCAAATTTCACCCTTTGTTATTTTACCATTTTCATCTAACATACCCGTAAAGGTCTTAGTAAATACTGATTTTCCAGATCCAGATTCACCTACTATAGCTACTACTTTTCCTTCTTCAAAATCTAAACTAACATTTCTAATAGCAGTAAGTTGTCTATCACGTACTTGGAATTTTACTTCTAAGTCTTTTACAGATAAAATTGTATTATTCTTTTCCATAATTCCTCCTATATTCCGTGATTTCTTGGATCACTCGCATCAGCAAGCTTTTGACCTACTATATAAAATGAAACTGTAATTACTGCAAGGACTGCAACCGGTATTATGAATAAATAGGTAGCAGATTGCATGTATTGTGAATGTCCTTGTATCGTTCTACCCAATGAAGCTACAGATTGAGTTAAACCAAGTCCTATATATCCTAAGAAGACTTCTGTAGATACATAAGCCGGCATACGTGTTGAAGCTGATGTAACTATGATAGATATAAGTTGAGGTAAGATATTGTGAATAATTATCTTCATTGTAGAAGAACCCAATACCTTTGAAGCCATATTATATTCTCTATCACGAATAATCATTACTTGAACTCTCATGAAGTATGCAACCCCAATCCATGAAGTAGCTGATAGCGCAAATATAAGTTGTGGAACCCCTGCACCTAATGTATATGAAAGAATCATTACAATAAGTGTATAAGGAATATTTGATACAACATTATAAATGTCCATTAAGTAAAAGTCTAATCTCTTATTAAATCCCCAAATCGTTCCTACTATAATACCAAGGGTCATTGTAATAAATGTAGTTATAAATGAAATTGATAGTGAAGTACGCGCTCCAGCCCATACTAAGTCAAATACTGATCTACCAACATCATCTGTACCAAATGGATGTTGCCAACTTGGTCTCAAAAATCTCATTGACGGATCATTTATATTTGATGTATTTAAATTATCAAATCCTGAAAATATTGGTTGTATAAAAGCAAATGCAAGTACTGCCAGCAATACGACTAACATGAATACAGCAACTTTTGAAGAAAAGAATTTTCTAAATACTGATCCCCAATAAGAATATTCAGGAGAAGCTATTTTTTCAGAAGCTTTGTCATCAACTTGGACAAACTCAAACAAATCATCAGATAATTCAATATCTTTTTCTAATTTATCTTCTGTCATTAGATGTCTCCTTTCTTAGCATTGAGTGAAATACGCGGGTCGACCCATGTCAACAATAAGTCACCAGCGAATAGCGAAAATATTGACAATGCCGTAAATATAAATGTCAATGTAATAATCATATTATTATTAACCGATTTAATTGCATCAGGTAACATCTTACCCATACCAGGGATTGCAAATATCGTTTCTGTATAAATAGCCCCACTTATTTGTAGTACTATTGATGCTGGAATCCCATTAACTATCGGAATAATCGCATTCTTTAATATATGATTTCTTGAAATTTCTGATCTTGATAAACCTTTCGCTTTTGCAAATTTAACATAATCAGATGAAGATTGGTCTATCATATATCTTCTAATCCAAGTCATTAAACCAGGCATACTTATAATTGTCATAACTATAATTGGCATAATGTAAGATTTAATATTCCCTGCCCCAAATTGTGGGAATTTATCTGGTAATCCAAATAGAGAACCGATATATTTTAAGAAGAATATTAAAGCTAGTGAAGGTATGGCTATAGATAAATTGATAAATAAGATACCTATTTTATCAGTTAATTTATCTTTATTTCTTGCCATAGCAACACCCCAAGGTAAGCCTAATACATAAGCAAATACCAATGATATAATACCAAATAGATATGATGTGCCAATCATTGATGGTGCATCAGTTTTTAAATCTACTGTAGCATAATTATCTACGTATTTTCTTTGATCTAAATGGTCTGTTAAATATTTATATCTTAATGTATGTCTATCATCAGCTGAATTGATAACTTCACCAGTTTCATATTCTTGTTCTTTACGAACTTGTGATCCTTGTCCACTAGATATAACATTCATTGTTGAAATACCTGGACTTGTTGGATATGAGTTCCCAAAGTTTAAGCTTAAAATATGACCATGTATGAATGGGAATTTTGCATTAAAATAAATTTGATACTTGTATTCACAACCATTACACATTAAAGCTGGAACTCCATTAAAATCTGTCCCAAAATAATACCCTCTATTATTATCTAGATCAGGATTGTTTGGATCTTGTATTTTATTAGGATGATCAAAATCAAATAATTTACTAAAATATTTATAAACTAATTCTGCTACTGAATAATCTCTTGTAGCATATTTAGAACCTGTTAGGTCATCACCTACTGCTGTGTATGTATATACCGTATAACCTTTGTCTTGCCAATAAGCTTCTGCTTTTGCATAATCTTCTGATTCTACATCTAAACAAGATGCTTTATCTACTTCTTCTATAGAGCACATTTCTCCTAAGTTTATTTTGTCTAAATAACCTAAACTTTCCAGAGTGTTGTATCTATATTCTGTCTTAGCGTTACCTTTTAATTTTCTAAAGGTTTGGTCGTTTTTGAAAACATCATTTCTATTAATCATTGTAAATACCATAGCGATTACTATAGCTGTTACTAGAAATATAGAAATAATTGACTTTATAACTCTAAGCCATATATATTTTTTCATCTCATTTTCTCCTTCTATCTCATATTAAAGATATAATTATAGCTATCATTATATTATAATTTCACTCTGTAATCAAATAAAAATCATTGATAACTTTTACATTTTTGCAAGAAATTGCAAAATTGTAGAAACTATCAATTACTAATATAACTATAATTAATAAAATAGAGGTTGAAATTTCTTTCAACCTCTACATTAAATCAAATTTTAATTTGAAGCTGCTTCTGCTCTTTCTTTCATCCAAGCATCATATGCTGCATTATATTCTTCAGCTGTTACTAAAGAATCTCTTAATTTCAACTTCTTGTATGAATATTCTCTGATACCTACTTGTGAATACATACGAGTAAATGGTTCCATCTTAGATACCAATTCTTGTATTGTTCTCATTTGTGTTGGAATGTATAGTACATTTTCTATTATCTTAGCATCAGCTTTTGCAAATAAATCATATCTTTTATCGAAATCAGATGTTTCTTTTTGAGCTGCTTGATATAATTCTTCATATTCCATTAAACCAAGATTTTGCTTAATTTCTAAATCTTCAACATTTCCTTCTTTATCTTCTCTACCTAATCCTAAACTTGTCATCAATGAACCAACTGTTGGTGACATTGTTTCAGCAAATGATTTTGGATCTGAGTAGTCTGGAGCCCATCCTGTAAATGTTGAAATATCGTAATCAGCTGCTGCTGGGTCTTCATTATAGTATGTTACACCATAAACTACATCTTCAGGAGCTAATACTACATGAACGATTATTTGTCCATCTGAATTTGCTTCAACAGAATGTTTGAATGAGTTTGCTTGTTTAACTAATGTATCCCTTGTTTCAATTGTGATAAGGTCTAAGTTAACTGGGAATACTATACCTTCTTCTTTAGCTTTTTCAATAAATGCTAAAGCATTTTCTTTACCAAAGAATGGTTCTTGACCATCGTTTAAGTCAACATTTTCACCTGTATCTTCATTATAGTGCGCAGTTACTGAATCGAAGTATAATGTACCATCAGATTTTGTACCTGCATTTGGATAGTTATAAATATTTCTCTTTGATTCTGCAGCTATATGTTTTGGAGCACCTATTTCTAAGTATGATTGTCTGTCAAATGCTGCTCTTAAAGCTTTTCTAAAGTTTAAGTTTTGTAATGCTGCTTTTGTTTGCTCTCTTAATGTTTCATCACTTGCATAACCAGTTTCTTCAAAACTTTGTCTGTTGAAGTTCATTGTTATACCAAATGTTGAAGATTCTGGTAATGAAGGTCTTACATATTCTTCATATTGTTTTCTTACTGATTCATAATCTTCCCATGTTGGTCTTAATACCATTTGTGGGTATGTTCCTTGTTCAAATCCAGTTTTAATTGAGTATGGATCTGATCCATCATCATATACTTCTGTTACTGTCTTTAAGAATACATTTTCTGCATCCCAATATAATTCGTTAGCTTTTAAAACGATTGATGATTTTTGGTCATATGTTGCAAGTACATATGCACCATTATAAAGAATTGAATCTGGTGTTGTTGAACCAAATGTACAGTCTTCTTTGTTTGGCGCACCTAATTTACAACCTGCACCTTTAGATTCTAGGAAATCTTTGTTGATTGGTAATAATAGGTTGTATGTTGCATAGTCACCAAAGAATGGTGTTGGAGTTTCTAATGTATATTCTACTGTATATTCATCTAATGCTTTAACACCTACTTTTTCAAATTCTGCATCTGAGAAATCTGATTTTAGATATTCTTCATATCCTTTTATTACACCTTGTCCTAACCATGATACACCTGAATTAAATTCCGCAGCATGTCTTAATCCAGTTAAGAAATCTTGTGCAGTTACTTCAGCGTATTCTTGTCCATCATATGTTGCCCATTTAATACCTTGTTTTAATTTAAATGTCCATACTGTTTTATCTTCATTTGTTTCCCATGATTCTGCTACAGATGGTACTAAATTACCTAATCTATCATTTTCGATAAGTCCATCGATAAAGTTAGCATTAAAAGCGTGGTCTGCTGATTTATTTGTTAAAACATAGTCCATAGTTTCTAATGCATTAGTTCCAGGAACTGTTAATGAATCAACATATGTAACATCTGATGGTGTTTCAGAATTTGTTTCTTTTGCAGTTGATCCACCTGTTTCTCCGCTAGTTTCTTTACTTGTATTTCCACCATTATTTGATGGTCCACAAGCTACTAAAAACACCATTACTAAAGCTAGTAATAATGCTAGTAATCTTTTAGAATTTCTCATAATCCCTCCTATTTTTAGAGAATTCATAATTGAATTTTCTATATTGTTTAGATTATAAGAAAATTATTACGAAAAGTCAATTTTTTTTATTTTATTTATCAAAATTTTTTTATAAATTAAAACCAATATTAAAATATACATTAAATATTATTTTGTAACCATTTCTTAACCTTTGTTTTTATCTTGATAAATACTTATTTTGTAGATTGATATTTATTTATACAAATAAAAAACGAATAATAAGATAATGTATTATTATTCGCTCTTTTGAATATAAGTCTTTTTTTTAATATTTAAATTTTTGGATAATTTCTTCAAAATTAAGTCTTACATTTTCCTTATCTTTTCTTGTAGAATACTCAACTATTCCATCTTTAGCTTCACGTCCGACTGTAATTCTGTGTGGTATCCCAATTAAATCTCTATCTTTAAACTTAACACCAGGTCTTTCTTTTCTATTATCTAATAGCACTTCAACACCTGAATTCATAAGCTCATCATAGATTTTATTAGCAAGTTTTTCTTGATCTTCATCGCCAGTTTTAACAATCGTAATAATTACTTTATAAGGGGCAATGGATTCAGGCCAAATAATACCATCTTCATCATAATTTTGTTCTATAACCGCAGTAACAGTTCTTGTTATACCAATACCATAAGAACCCATTACAAAGAACTGTTCCTTGCCATTTTCATCTAAAAATTTTGCATTCAATGTTTCAGAATATTTTGTTCCAAGTTGGAATATATTACCTACTTCAATACCTCTTGCAAATTTTAATTCTTCGCCATTTGGACCTTTATCTCCCTCTTCTACCATTAATAAGTCATCAACTACTTCCCCTTCAAAATCTCTGCCATAGTTAACATTTTTGAAATGTTTATCTACTTGATTTGCTCCAGTATAGAAATTTGACATCTGAGTTATTCTCTTGTCTACAATTACTCTTATATCTTTAAGTCCAATTGGTGACATAAATCCTGGATATGACCCAATTGCTAGAATATCTTCATCTGTCATCATTTCAATTTCATTTTCAGCGATTTTGAAATGAGAAAGGAATTTTAATATATTTAGTTCTCTTTGACCTGGAATTAATATCATAAAGTTTTCATCTTTTGTTTTCATTGCAATAACTTTTGCAAATTTTGACTTATCTTCACCTGTAAATTGTGCTAATTCTTCAATTGTTTTGACATTTGGCGTATCTATAAGCTCCATTTCTAAAGCTTCTTCTTTTTTGGGTATTATTAATGTAACTTCGGCTTTTTCATCAGTTGCTGCATAATCACTTTCATCACTATATACAACTACACCTTCGCCAGTTTTAGCCATAGCTACAAATTCATGAGAAACACCACTTCCCATAATTCCACTGTCGCCTTCAACCACTCTATAATCAAGACCTATCTTATCAAAAATGTATTCGTAAGCATTCCACATATTTTGATATGATTCTTCAAGACCTTTTTGATCCTTATCAAATGTATAAGCATCTTTCATTGTAAATTCACGGGCTCTGTTAATACCAAATCTTGGTCTTTTTTCGTCTCTATATTTTGTTTGAATTTGATAAATATTTAGTGGTAATTGCTTATAAGATTTTAATTCATCTCTTACAAGTGTTGTAAAATACTCTTCTGCAGTAGGTCCAAGGCAAAATTCTCTATTATTTCTATCCTTTAATCTAAACATCTCTTCTCCGAATTTTGACCATCTACCGGATTCTTCCCAAATTTCTTGAGGTTGAAGAGCAGACATTAAAACTTCTTGAGCACCAAACTTATCCATTCCCTCTCTGACAATATTTTCAATTTTTCTAATTACTCTATATCCTAGTGGCAAATATGAATATATTCCTGATGCTGATTTTCTAATCATGCCAGCTCTTAAAAGAAGTCTATGTGATGCAATTTCAGCATCTTGCGGATCTTCCTTTAATGTTGGCATATAAAATTTATCCATTTTCATATCTATATACCTTTCATGCTTAGTGATACTTTATTTCTGTTTTTATCAATATCTATTATTTTAACCTTAACTATATCTGAAACTTTTACTACATCGGAAGGATTTTTTATATATTTATCTGAAATCTCTGAAATATGAACCAAACCATCATTTTTTACTCCTATATCTACAAAAGCTCCAAAGTCTACAACATTTCGAACAGTTCCTGTAAGTACCATTCCAATTTCTAAATCATCAATACTTACAACATCCGCTCTAAGTATAGGTTTTGGCATATCTTCTCTAGGATCCCTACCCGGCTTTTTAAGCTCGGCAATAATATCAATTAAGGTAGGTTCTCCTACTCCTAGTTTTTCAGCCGTTTCTTTAGTCTCGATTTTATCTAAATCTAAATCCATAATTTGTTCAGCTATTTTATATGATTCAGGGTGAACCGCAGTATTGTCTAGTGGATTTTCACTATTCGGAATGCGTAAAAAACCTGCAGCTTGTGTAAATGTCTTTGGTCCAAGTCCTTTAACATCTTTTAATTCTTTTCTAGACTTAAATACTCCATTTTTTTGTCTATATTCAATAATTTTTTTTGAAACTGTTGAATTAATTCCAGAAACATAGCTTAAAAGTGATGCGGACGCTGTATTAAGATTTACACCTACTGTATTTACGCTATCTTCTACTACATTGTTTAATGTTTCAGTTAATAGCTTTTGATTTACATCATGTTGATATTGACCAACACCAATATGTTTCGGCTCTATTTTTACAAGTTCAGCAAGTGGATCTTGTATTCTTCTAGCAATTGAAACCGCACCTCTTACTGTAACATCTTTATCAGGAAATTCTTCAATACCAACTTTAGACGCAGAATAAATAGAAGCCCCTGACTCATTTACAATTGTATAGTAAACTTTGTGACTAAATGTATTTTCAGATAACATTTTAGCTACAACTGCTTCTGTTTCTCTTGAAGCTGTGCCATTTCCTATTGCAACAAGTCCAATATTGTATTTTTCGATTAAATTCTTCATTATTTCAATTGAGCCTTCAATATCTTCTTTTGGCTTTGCAGGAAATATTACTGTGTCATATAATAAAGAACCTGTTTCAGAAACAACCACCGTCTTACAACCAGTTCTATATCCTGGGTCAAGACCCATAACTATAGTTCCTTTAATAGGAGCTTGCATTAGATACGGTTTTAAATTTGTGGCAAAAACGTCAATAGCTTGACTATCTGCAGCTTCAGTAAGTTCTGATCTTATTTCATTTTCAACGGATGGAAATAAAAGTCTTTTGTACCCATCTTCCGCTGCTTCGTAAATATATTTAAAAGATTCAGATTTTTTATCTTTATTAATACTCATAGCTATTAAGAATATATTATCTTCATCATTTAATTTAACAGATACCTTTAGATATCCTAATTTCTCTCCTCTATTAATTGCTAGTATTCTATGCGATGGAATTTTAGATATTTCTTCTTCAAAATCAAAATATATTTCAAATGTTTTAGCTTCTTCAGCTTCTTTTTCATCATATTTTGCTTCAGTAGAAATAATTTTCCCATCTCTTTTAGCATCTTTTCTTAAAATATTTCTAAATACTGTGGTGTCAGAAATCAATTCAGCTAAAATATCCTTAGCTCCTTGAATAGCATCATCTCTAGTTTCAACTTCATCAGAAATATATTTATCTGCTTCTTCTTCTATTGAACCATTTCCATCTTTCCAAGTAAGAATAAAATTAGATAATGGCTCAAGCCCTTTTTCTTTAGCTTTTGTAGCTCTTGTTTGTTTCTTTTGTTTATAAGGACGATAAATATCTTCGACTTCTTTCAAAGTTTCTGCTTTTTGAATAGCTTCCATTAATTGATCCGTCATTTTTTCTTGATTATCAATGGAAGTAATTACTTCTTCTTTTCTCTTTTCAAGATTTCTTAAATAATTTAATCTTTCTTCTAATTTTCTTAGAACATCATCAGTAAGATCATCTGTAACTTCTTTTCTATATCTAGCAATGAAGGGAATAGTATTTCCTTCATCAATTAATTCAATTGTTTTTTGAACTTGAATATCTTTAATATCAAGATCTTTTGCAATAATTTTTACTATATCCATTATTCTTCCTTCTTATTTAAATAGGCATTGATGAAATCATTTATTTCGCCATCCATTACTTTTTCTATATTCCCTACTTCAAAATTTGTTCTATGATCTTTAACCATAGTATATGGTTGAAATACATATGATCTAATTTGAGATCCCCATGAAATTTGATTATATTTGCCTTGAATATCTTCAATCTTTTCCTTATGTTCTTCTTCTTTTATTTGTACAAGTTTAGCCATAAGCATTTTCATTGCAGTTTCTCTATTTTGAATTTGAGATCTTTGATTTTGACTGGTAACCGTTACACCTGTAGGAATATGAGTAATTCTAACTGCACTATCTGTAGTATTGACATGTTGCCCACCTGCACCAGATGATCTATATGTGTCAATTCTTAAATCTTTATCTTCAATATCTACTTTTACATTATCATCAAGTTCTGGATAGACATCAACTGAAGCAAATGAAGTATGTCTTCTAGCATTTGAATCAAATGGTGAAATTCTTACAAGTCTATGAACACCTTTTTCACTTTTTAAATATCCATAGGCATTTTTACCCTTTACTATAAATGTAACTGATTTAATTCCGCCACCTTCTTCATTATTGATTTCAGTCATTTCATATTTGTATTTTTTACTATCAAAATATCTAGTATACATGCGCATAAGCATTTGAGCCCAATCAGTCGCTTCAAGCCCACCACTTCCTGCATGAATTGAGAAAATAGTGTTGTTCTTATCATATTCTCCAGACAGTAAGGTTTGAATTTTTAATATAGAGATTTCTTTTTTTGTTACCAAAAGTTCGTTTGTTAAATCGTCTTGCATTTCAATAAATTCTTCAACACTTAATATATCAATCATATCTTTCAATGAATTTACTGATAATTCAAGATTTTTAAATGTTTCAATAGTATCATTTAAAGAATTTATCTCAATCATCGTTTCTTGAGCTTTATCTGAATCATCCCAAAAATCAGACTCATAACTTCTAGCTTGTAATTTTTTTAAATTTTCTTTTAACTTAGCAATGTCAAAGAGAACTCCCAAGACTTTTTATTGTCTTTTGTAACTCTTCTATATCATTTTGCATTTCAAAACGTTCGATAATATCACCTCTTAAATTATTATTTTTCCTTTTTCTTATCAGCAATTTTTTCTAAATTTCCAAAAAGTATGGATAGCGAAAATCCCATCACAAACATTATTATTGAAACTACAATTTGCCCTGTATTTTGGAAATTTACATGTCCTACAATTACAGTTGGAATAATTGCTAAAAATAGCCCAAGTATTACAGAAAATGTACCTGTATAAAATTTTCCAATAAGTCTACTCATTACAAATGAAATAAGTAAAACTCCTATTCCAAGACCAATTATTGCAGGTATTAAAACTTGTAAATTTAAGTCTGCTACTGATTTCACATAAATTTCATAAAGCCCTAGTGATGAAAGTATGGCTGCACTATCCACCCCTGGTACAATTGAAGATCCCGCAACTGCAAATCCTAATATAGTTGATTGTAAAAGTGTTGGATTTGTAACAGGTTCAAATAAACTTTGATTTCCATAGAATAAAAATATTCCAATTGCTAAAGCTACAGCGATAAATGTATAATATTTATTACTCCAGCCTTCTTTTCTAACCTCTCTCCAAAATAGCGGAATAGTTCCAACTATTAATCCTAAAAATGCAAATCTTGTGTATAGTTCATAGTTTGCAAGTAAATAGTTTACAAGCTTTGAAAATAAGACAATGCCCATTCCAAGTCCTGCAACTAAAGGCATTAGAAACAGTAAATTCTTTTTGAAATCTTTAAAAATATTTCCTATCGTATCAACAACTTTCTGATAAAGTCCAAATATTACCATCAATACCGATCCTGACAATCCTGGTGCAATACCTCCAACTCCAATTATTATACCTTTTAAAAATAGTTTCATATCTTTCTCCAATTTTATTTAATAATGCCATATTATTTTATTATGTTTTATTGAAATTATCAATTTTTAACGGCAATTATTGCGATATTTCTGCCAGAATCTTTTCCACAACCTCTATGTGAGTGTATAATATCCTTATTTTTTAAAGAGTCTATTCCAGATAGATGAATATTTTTTCTTTTAACACCAGCTTCTACAAGCATCTTAACATTTATCCCCACAGTATCTATATAATATTTTTGTTTATCATCTTTTATATCGCCAATATCTATAAAATCATCGATATCATCAAAACTATTTAAAAACATATCCTTTACATCTTCATCAACTTCAAATGACTCTCTTGATATACTTGGAAATATACCAATCTCCAAATTAGAAGGATTTGTTTGAAAGTTCTTTGTAAGTAATTCAATCGTATTTTCAACTATTTTATTTAAAGTTCCCTTCCAACCACTATGGACATTTGCAATTACTTTATTTTCTTTATCATAAAAAATTACCGATTGGCAATCTGCTGAACTTGTAATAAGTCCTACACCCTTCATATTTGTAATAAGTCCATCCACATCCATAAAACCATCATCAAAATTATCTTCAGTCAGAATTTTTACATTATTTGTATGAGTTTGAATAGGGTTTTTGAATCGGATGTCAAAGCCTATTAATTTTCTTAACTTTTCATATTGCCTATCTAAATTATCACGACTTATAAATTTCTTATTAAAATTATAAGGTTTTAATGTGAATAGATTTACTAAATTTTCATCACCTAAATTATTAAATTTTAATACTGCTTGATTTTCAAAGACAGTTATACTGTCACTATTATATTGCAATTTTCTCATAATAACTCCCCTTAAAGATTATACCATATATTCGTAAAGCGTTTAATGATGTCCAAAATATCAAGAAGAGGTGTTTCAAAGTAGGCTAAAAGCAGTAAGCTCTGTAGAATTATGTGATTTTTTTAGTACAATTAATGTATGAAACACATAAATGCTATTAAAGTTTTCATTAAATCCTACGTTTTACAAATTAAAATCAAATTTAATACATAATTGTATTTTAAGGATTATACAAAAGTAGGTTTAGAACAAAATTTAATCGAAAGTATGCGACAAAATAATTAAGTAATTTCCCTAAAATAAAAAAATCGTGCAAAAAAATCGTGTATAAGAAATTTAGTAATTCTTACACACGATCTTTTTTCTTGTACTCTAATAAGTCTTTAGGTTTTTTTACATAGAATTATTTCACAAAAGTCTTATATACATATGCTCTTTTCCCATTGTATTGGATTTCAATCCAATTTGGATTTGACACCGTGATTTCCCCTTTTACCTGAGATCCTTTTTTCAATATACCAATTATAGTTCCATTTGGTGATTTTCTTACATTTATTGCACTTAATGCCTTTCCTGATAATTGTACTTTATCTTCCAATAGATATCTATAGACATAGGCATCTTTGCCATTATATCTTATCTTTAGCCAATTTCTATTTTCTAAATGTACAGTACCTTCTACTAAATCCCCTAATTTCAATCTTCCTACTATTTTTCCATTTGGTTCTTGTCTTACATTACTTAATGTGCTTATGATACCCCTTAGTTTAACTTTATCACTAATTAATGCTCTTGATATATAGCCCGTTTTACCATTGTGACTTATTCTTATCCAATTTGGATTGTCTGTATCTACATATCCTTTAACATATTCACCAATTTCCAATAGTCCAATAATCTTCCCATTTGGTGTTTGTCTTATATTAACTAAACTACTTGCTAATCCTTCTACATCAAGTGTATTTACTACAAGTGGTTTGTATATATAACCTTCATTTATCTTAACCCAATTTAGGTTGTTTATATTTATTGTACCTTCTACATATTTTCCGGCTTCTAGCAAATCTACTATTTTTCCATTTGGTTCTTGTCTAATATTTGTATTATTCTTTACAAATCCTTTTATTTCTTTTTCATCTATTAATAATGATTTGTGTACATAAGCTTCTTTGCCATAATAGTCAAATTTAACCCAGTTTGAACCTTCTTCATACTCACCCTCGATTAGTTCACCCTTTAGAGCCGTTCCAATTATTGGACCATTTGGCAATTCTCTCACATTTGCCATAGATGATAAGAAACCTTTAATATCTGTTTTAATCGGAGTTTCGGGTTCTTCTTCTGTTTCTTTAGGTGTTTCCGGTTCTTCTATTGTTTCCAACGCATTTTTCACTTCAATAATTTTAAATGAATGTGGTTCCAATGTGATTTCAAGTTTACTCCCAGATACTTCCTCAGTTTCAGCTATTTGAACATTGTACGGATTTTCTAATGAATTTTCAGCATTAATATCCGCATATAATGTTCTCACCAATACTTGTTTGTCTTTTAAGTCGTGTCCTTTCAAATCAAGTATTATATCGTAAGGATTTGTTCTGTCTACATTGGTCAATGCAATATATAGATTACCTACATTATCTTTTGAAACTAAATGAGATAATGCCTTTGCTCCATTAGATAATTCTGGCATATTTGATAATTCGGATTCTAAAATATCTGATCCAAAACCATCGTTAAACATCTTGATAGCCAATGCTTGAGGTGTTATAAAAAATTCAAAATCACCTTCACCTGTTAATGTTGAAGCTCCTTCTTGAGCAACAGCTTGTATAACAGCTTGTTGAGTTGGTCCAAGTGCATCTGCTCCAGATGAATACCAGTCTACAAGTGTATGCTTTTGAATATATGGACTACCCAATTTTACATATTCTGTCATTACCTTTGTAATATATAAAGCATGCATTTGAGCTCTTAACAATGGTGATGTACTTCTAAATATACCAAATTCACTTATTACAGGCACTTTACCTTGTGGTAGTTCATTTGCAATATTTTTAACCTTTCCAACTCCGGCACTTTCAGCTAATAGCATAGCATTATCATAAAACTCTTCATCTGTACGTCCATTAGGAGTTCCTGAGTATGGATGTACTGCCACACCGTCATATAAATCATTAGAATTTAATTGATCCATTCTATTTATAAACCCTATAGATTCATATCCTGAATATATAAATATCGGATCATCTTTACCTTCCAATTCATTTATTTTATTCATTGTATCTCTCATAGATTTTGATATATCTATAAAACCATCTCTTTTTACTTGATAAGATACATTTACCCTACTACCGGCTTTTGGAATAGCACCATGTACGCCATCCCCGAATTTGATGGCTCCATTTGAATAATCTATTTCTACAACTTTATCGTCCGCTCCAAAGTTTGTTAGACTATCTACGATTTCCCAACTTTCACCACCAACTGTGACATCTCTTGCACTACCTTCTACAATTGATACAAATTGAGAATCATTAATTAACTTTCCATTTTCATATTTTTTAGGGTTTACATTAGCATATTTCATGTATCTTACTTGATTCGGCGTAGAGTCCGTAATTGCAGCTCTGCTATTCCAATCATCCCATTTTACTGCTATTTGATTTACCATGTTTACGACAGCACCTTCTACAAAAGATTTTTCATTTGCTCCCGTATAGTCAAGCCAATACCCTTGTGACCATGTGCCATCACCATTACCATTACTATTTTGTTGAGGTTCATTTCCTATTTCAAAATATTTGATATTATATGGCTGAAAATGTCCATTATCGGCTCTAACTTTTGCCCAGTCCACTCCACCATTTGGATTTGTGCCTACTTTTGCATTTAGATATTCAATTAGATCTGATGCATCCATTGCTGAACCCCTACCAATTCCGTAGACATAGATTATTTCAGAATTTGCATCATCAGCAAAATTTGCAATCTCAGTTAATCCAAAATTAGCAGGTATGCCGGATTGATTTGGATTGTCATAAAATCCATGTATTTGGTTTGAGCGTAATTCTTTTGCTCCTATCGTTTCTTTCCAATTAAATAGATTAGATATGGTACCACCAGGATATCTTATAGATCCAAATCCAACTTGCTTGTAAAGATCTACAAATTTTGGATTCATTTCCATGGTATCAGGATTAAATGTTCCGTATCCATTGAATGCATATCTATGATTTATACCAAATATTTCATCAGGATTAATTTTATTGGTTACTTTTTCCGAATTTGCAATAAGAGTTATCGGATTAAACATCAAATATGCATTTAACGCTTTTTCTAAGCTTGCGATAGTTTCAGAAATAAGTTCTAACTGTGTAGAATCTTTTACCGACATAGCTTTATCGTATTCAGATTTTAGATTGATAAAAACCTCTTGAGCTTCATCAATCTTGTCACTATTTAAAGCTTCATTGGATTGGTCAAGTAAATCCAATAGTTTTCTTCTTAATAAAATTATCGCCTTTTCTTCATACATGGATTTTACTTCTTCGTCGGAAACGATTCTATCGAATACTCTAATATCATCAATTAGACCAGCAAATCCTCTAGGATCATTATTACCAATGTTTTTATGTGTACCCACAAGTAATGATGTAACACCTTGAGCCGGGGTACCATTTAATGTTTGAGTTGAATCTAAGACACCATTTATATAAAATTTAACGTTTTTGCTTGCTTGATCAAATGATATGCTTACATGTTGCCATTCTCCTTTAGAAACAGAATTATCACTGATAACATTTGATGCATTCACATAAGTTAAATACTTTCCATCAGGTCTTAATGAAAGCAGTGTTCTGCCAATGCCATCTTGTTGTAATAAAGCTACATTACTTCCTGATATATCTTTATCTAATTTATACCATAAAGAAAATGAATAATTATCTTCGGCTGCGTTTATATAATCTTTAACTTTCATATATGATCTATTGTCATTAGCAAAAGATAAAACTTTTCCAAATATTTCATCATCCACTATTGAAACATTGCCGACAAATTCAGCCTTAGTTTTATTTCCCTGTTCACTAACAGCTTCTGTATTAAAATCCCAAACATCTAGAACTTCATTTGCAGCTTTCACTCCAGACATATTGCCTATAACTGTAAGTTCAGTAATTACAATAATAAAAATCAGAATAAAGCTTGTGATATTTTTTAATCTTTTCATTGTACCTCCTATAAGTTAACTCGAATTCTTTGCGCAATCATAAAAATCTTATATCTACTTTAATCGTGGTATTCACCCTTGTCCCATTTTTTCAAAAATTCGTCAAAACTGAAAAAAGTCCATGACTAGCTATAATTACGCCAAAATTTCTCATATATCCACCTCGTTTAATTCTATTCTATTTAATTAAATGATAATAAACAATAGTTTTTATACGATATATTTAACTTATGACAAAATAATATATATTTTATATTTAAATAAAATGTTTTTATATTATTTTTTTAAACATAATTATCCACTAAAAACAAAGCTATCACAATAATTACTGATAATTCCAATTTTATTTTCCCTATAAATTAAAGATAAGTTGTAAAATTAAATGCGACACGAAAAAAATTGTGCATCAGAAATTTAGTTATTTTTACACACGATTTTTTTTCTTGTATTCTAATATGTTTTTTAGTTTTTTACATAGAATTTTTTCACAAAGGTCTGATATACATATGCTCTTTTACCATTGTATTGAATTTCAATCCAATTTGGATTTGACACCGTGATTTCCCCTTTTACCTGAGATCCTTTTTTCAATATACCAATTATAGTTCCATTTGGTGAT
>JAEZZB010000034.1 GCA_023442495.1 Bacillota bacterium | reverse complement strand
TAATAATCACAATTTTTACACAATTATTATTTAATATAAATAAAGACTATGGAATAATTGACATATAGCTATCTTTTGTATATACTAATAATTTTACATTGATTCCCAATTCAGCTATAATTAGATTGGGAGGTTGATATGTATAAAATAGGTGATAAGATAGTGTACGCAGTACATGGAGCAGGAACTATTGTAGATATACAAGAGATAGAGATACTAGATAATACTCAGAAGTATTATATATTATTGCTACCAATTAATGATATTAAGATATCTATTCCTGAAAGCGAAATAAATAGTGGTAAAATTAGACCGATAATATCAAAAGAAGAAGGCAAAAGGGTTATGGATATTTTACGCTCTGAAAGAACAGCAATGTCTTCAAATTGGGGGAAGAGATATAGAGAAAATCTAGAACAACTCAAATCTGGAGATATCTTTGAAATAGCCGATATAGTGAGAAATTTGACTATTTTAGACAGTGAAAAAAGTCTCTCAGCATCTGAAAAGAAGATGTTAAATGACGCCAAAAGAGTTATGGTATCTGAATTAGTAATAGTAGGTTCAATGACTAAGGAGGAAGCGTCTGAAATGATAGATGATGCAATTACACTTTAAGGAGGTATAATGAAAAAATATTTACGAATCCTAATGGCAATTGTGGGGCTTGCATTAGGATATGTCATAAGTGACACAATAATAAAAAGTAATATTTTAAAAATTAATCGAACATATGTAGAAATAATAATCTATATAGTGGGAGCATTTGTTTTTGGTATTTTACTTTATTTAATTGCACCGCCAATTTTTGAAAGAGTAGAGAAATTAATTGATAATATTGAAACACAAATATTGGAGCAACAAAGAAGATTATCGATAATAGGTTTATTCGGAATTATTATTGGAATTATTATTGCATTTTTATTAAGTTTACCTATATCATTGTTGACTTTGCCTCCATTATTTAAGATGATAATCAATATAGTTTCTGTACTTATGTATTATATTATGGCTGTATTAGGTTTTAGATTTGCAACAATATATAAATCTGATATTAACTCATTTTTTTCAAAAATGAAACCTAACAAAAATGATGGAAATTATGATAAAATATCTAAGTCAAATAATATAAAGACAAATAGAAAATTAATTGATACATCAGTTTTAATTGATGGAAGAATTTCTCAAATTGCTGAGACTGGTTTTTTAGAAGGAGATATTGTTATACCAAATTTTGTATTAGAAGAACTCCAACTTATTGCGGATTCAGCCGATGATTTGAAAAGAGAAAGAGGAAGAAGAGGTCTTGATATTGTAAAGGAATTACAAAATTCTGATAAAGTTAATATTGTAATTGATAAAATAGATTACAAGGATTTAAAAGAGGTAGATATTAAATTGCTTAAATTGGCAAATGAAACTGGTTCGATAGTAGTTACAAATGACTACAATCTAAACAAATTAGCAAAGGTTCAAAATATAAAGGTTCTAAATATTAATGATTTAGCTAATTCTGTAAAAACAGTAGTAATACCAGGCGAAAGAATGCTTGTTAACATAATTAAAGAAGGAAAAGAAAAGAGACAAGGTATTGCATATCTTGATGATGGTACTATGATAGTTGTAGAAGAAGGTAAAGATTTGATTGGAGAAGAAGTAGAAGTAATAGTAACCACAGTTTTACAAACTTCTGCTGGGAAAATGATATTTACCAAAATTGTATAAGGAGATAAAAATGAAGAAAAATGTAGTTAGAGTAATAGCATTAATTATAGCAGCATTATTACTTATGGGTACACTAGGATCAGTATTAAACCTAGTAAGAGCTGAATCCTTAGATGTCGAAAAAGGGGTATATTTATATGGTGCAGGTTTAAATCATCAAGAAGCAGAACAAACAAAGACTTTATTAGAAATTGATGATGAAAACATTGCTTATGTTAAAATAACAGGAGCTGATTCTCTAAAGTATATCAATGAAAATAATGAAGATTCTCAGATGATTTCATCTATTTTTGCAAAGAAAAACAATGAAAATGTAGTTAAAGTTGAAGTTATGACACCACTTATGATTACAGATGTTAGCTCATTACAATATTCAAATGCAGCTATTACAGCAGGTGTTAAAGGATTAGATATTAAAGTTGCATCAGTAACTCAAGTAACAGGCACATCAGCATTGACAGGTGTATATAAATTAATGGAAATGCTTGGTCAAGAAGTTGATGTGGAAAGAACAAAAGCTGCAAATGAAGAAATTCAAACTATTAATGTTATTGCTAAAGAGCATAAAGATGATGAAAAATTCAATAAAGAAGATTTGAATAATGCAGTAGTTCAAGGAAAGCAACAATTAATAGAAATTAAAGAATCAGATGGAAATGTTGTAGCGGAACAAATAGAAAATGTTACAAATACAGTAATTAAAGATAATAATCTTGAAAATGTATTAAGTAACAATGATATACAAAACTTAGTAATTATGTTTACAAATTTCATTAATATCGAAAACTTAAATATTAATGAAACAAAAGCTCAATTAAAATATTTAAAAGATAATGCATCAAAACTTGCAAAAGAAGAGCTAAATAAATTAAAAGAATTTATCAATACAGATGCAGGAAAAGAATTTTTAGATAGTTTACAAGGAAATTTAACGAAAGAAAATTTAGAAAAACTATTAAATAATGCAAAAGATGGACTAAATTCAAAAGAAGTACAAGATGCTTTAAATGGTATTAGAGAAAAATTAAATTCTGACAGTATTACAGGATATATTAATGATTTACAAGAATCATTAAGTTCAAATGCTGGTGGTTTCTTTGATTCAATTGGTAAATTCTTTAGTGATATATTTAAAGCAATTGGAGATTTCTTTAGTAATTTATTCAATTAGACTAATATAAAATTAGTAAAATCACAAAATTTATGATATAATATCAAAGCGTTGATATCAATTATCATAGGAGGAATAATGAGCGAATATATATTAAGTGCACAGATTAGAGAAGTAAGTGGATCAAACGCTTCAAAAAAATTAAGACAAAAGGAATTAGTTCCTGCACAACTATACCAAAGAGGTAAAGAAAACTTAAGTTTACAAGTAGTGGAAAAAGAATTAGATAAAATTGTAAATGAAGCAGGTACTTCAGCGATAATTAAATTAGTAGTAGATGGAGAAGAACATAATGTACTTATAAGAGATTTCCAAAAACATCCTTATAAAAACTTATACTTACATGTAGACTTTTTAGGAGTTAACATGAACGAAGCTATTAAAGTTACAGTACCAGTTGTACTACTTAATAGAGATAATATCCGTTTACAACCATCTATATTATTACAACAATTAGAAGAAATTGAAATTGAAACATTACCAAAATATATTCCAGCACAAGTTGAGCTTGATGTTGAAAATATGGAATACAACGACTCATTATTGGTTAAAGATTTAGAAATTGCTAATGATGAAAATATTACTATATTAACTGAACTTGAAGATGTTATTGCAGTATTACAAGAACCTCAAGAAGAAGTTGTTGATGAAGATGTTGAAGATTTCGATCCAGCAGATGTTGAAGTAATAGGTGAAAAAGAAGAAGAATCTGAAGAATAATTTTTAGAATTTTAATTAATAAAAAATCAGCTAACACTCACAATTTAGCTGATTTTTTTGTGGGTTAACCACAATCATATTACAATAATTTTCAGTTCTAAAAATTTGGTTAGGGTGACGCATAAAATCTGTATCAACCGATTTTTATGAAAAAAAGTTAGATAAAACAAAAAAATAAAAAAATGTTATGGTATATGCGGATTAGGAATTTATATAAATAAGTATTTAGGTAATACAAGTATAAAATTTTTTATTAATTCAGAAATAAACAAAATAGTAAATAAAATACTAAAAATTAATAAAGAAAATGATCTTTCGCTATGTCATGGATATTCAGCCATTTTTTATTTTTGGTTTATATATCTATCTGATAGTGATAGATATCATGAAATTACTAATTATATAAATAATTTAGTTAATGAGAAAGGTGATACATTAAAATATTCAGATTTACTTATTGGGAATGACGGTATTATACTTACTCTTTTAGCATATAATAGCAGAAGAAGGTTTATAGGTGATATAATATTTGGATATTAGATTGATACAAATCAAGGTAGAAAAATGAGTTTAAAAAAATATTTATTACAAAAATGGAAATTATCTCTAATTGTATTATTTTTAATAGTTTTGGGAGAGTTTTGTTTAGTTTTTTGGGGATTTTCAACTTCTAAACTATTAACATTTATAGCTGCAAAAGATCAACATTCTTTTAAGGTATGGTTGATTATTATGATAATAGATATAGTTTTATGGATATCACAAATATATTTAATAAAAGTGTATTTTCAAAAACTAGTTCAAGAAATAAGTATTGAAATGAGAAGTGAAATTTCTTCAAGACTGTTTCATAGTAATTATGATGATTATAGTAGTAAAGATACTGGGGCATATGTTTCATATCTTACAAATGATATTGATATTATTCATGATTATGGACTTTATATTCTTTATATTATTATTAGCCAAATTTCTTCAATAATATTTTGTATTTTAGCTACGGTATATTTTCACTATTCATTACTTGTAACAATATTATTATTAACAATTATAATATTTTATGGTCCAAAATATTTTAATAATAAAGTTCAAGAGAAAATGAAAAAAGTAAGTTTGTCAAACGAATTCTTAATAAATAATTTAACGGATATTTTTCAAGGATACGATGATTTACTAATGATGGATCAGGAAGAATATATGATAAATAGAGTAGATAGAGCTTCAGAAAATTTAGCTACAGAGAAAATAGAATATGCAAGTATATCAGGAAAGATGTTAGGGTTAACTAATGGGATAAGTCTGTTGAGTCAAGTAATTTTATTTGCTCAAACATCAATATTGTATTTTAATAATATTCTACCAATAGGGGCAATAAGCGGAGTTCAGTATTTCTCAGCGGTTATATTTTCAAGTATGACAGGATTATCGGCAAATATTATTGAACTTAAGACTTTAAATCCGGTATTTGAAAAGTTTAATGCTATATCAACTCAAGAAGAATCTGGTAAAATAAAACTTAATGGGTTAAACAAAAAAATAGTTATAGAAAATCTTAATTATAGATATGGAGATATGACAATTTTTGAAAACTTCTCTCAAACATTTGAAAAAAACAAAAAATATATAATAGTAGGGAAATCTGGTAAAGGGAAATCAACTTTATTAAATATTTTATCTGGAAAAGTTGATAATTATGATGGTCAAATAAAATGGGATGAAATAAACTATAAAACTATTGGTCTTAATAACATTAGAAATCAAATAACATATATAAGACAAGATCCATATATTTTTAATGCATCTATAAAAGAAAACTTGACTTTTGGGAGTAATATAGACCAAATAGAAATTAATAAAGTTTTAAATGAAGTAGGTTTAAAAGATTGGATAGATTCCTTAGCCAATGGACTTGATACTATAATGAATTTAAGTGCAAAGAATATTTCAGGTGGGCAAAAACAGAGAATTGCACTCGCAAGAGGTCTTTTAAGAAAAAAATCAGTTATTCTTTTAGATGAGCCAACTTCATCATTAGATGAAAATTCCGCCTATGAACTTGAAAAATTGTTGTTTTCTAAAAGTGATTTAACTGTTATAATGGTTACACATAACTTAAGAGAAGATATAAGACTAATTTCTGATGAAATAATTAGATTATAATGAGGTTAAATGAAAAATAATATAGATTACGGAATAAAAAGATATATAGAGACGAAGAATTATAAATCTAACAATAAAGTGTATAGAGTAATTAACAAAAATATTAACACAATTTATGTTAGTAATGAAGAAGATAAAAATATTATAGTAGAAATAAATAATTTAGATTTTAATGTAGTAGTTGGTGATTATGTTGAGCTTATGATTTTTGAAAATAGATACTATATACTCAAAGTTCTTGATAGAATATCTACCATATCAAAAGCTTCTAATCGTACAAAAAAAAGTTATGCTTACAATGATAATGAGCAAATTTTAGCTACAAATGTAGAGCAAATATTTATTCTGATTGCAGCGGATCAAAGATTTACATTATCAAAATTAGAAAGATATTTGATGACTTTTGGAGCTATGGTCTCAGATGTAAATATTATTATATCTAAGAGTGACTATGATGATTTAGCTAAAAAAATAAAAGAAGAGATACTTTCAGTTTATCCAGAAATAAATGTAAGTTTCTGTTCAATTTACGATGAGGTATTGATAAGCGAAATAATGAATTTATTTAAGCCTTACCAAACAGCAATTTTATTAGGTTCATCAGGAGCTGGAAAATCAACATTATTAAATTATATGCTAGGTGAGGAATTAAACGAAACACAAGATGTAAGAAGTGATGGTAAGGGTAAACATACTACAACATCAAGCACATTACTTTATATTGAAAGAACAAAATCATATATAATTGACACACCTGGATTTAAGACCATAAATACAAATAGAGAACTTAATGAAGAAATATTATTCAGTGAAATACTCGAATTATCAAAAAAATGTAAATTTAATGATTGTAAACATGAAAGTGAACCAGGCTGTGCTGTAAAAAAGGCGATTAAAGAAGGTAAAATATTAAAAGAGATGTATGATAGATATTTAACTATAAAAGATAAAAACGAAAGATTTAATAGATTTTTACAGAAAAAAAGTTACATAAATAAAAAATGATTCTAAAAATATAATTGGACAGGGAATATATAGGCCCTGTCCTTTCTAATTAGTATGTTTTAAACTTCTATAATAATTTTGATTCTAAGAGTATGTTTGTTTTTTATGTAGGGAATTAAGGCACTAATATTAATTAGTGTTTTATATAGATAATTTATCATAAAAAGTGCAACATGAAATAAACTTGTAGCTAAAGAGATATTTTAATATGTAATTGGCAAAATAAAATTACTGCAATGAAATTTTAGCCCCTTTTTTAACAAAAATCGATATTTATTGTTATAATGATAATTGGAGGATAAGCATGAAAAATATATTTGATATAGTAGTGACTACAGTTTTTGGCTTAGAATCAGTCGTTAAAAAAGAATGCGAAAAACTAGGATTTAATAATCTTATAGTACAAAATGGTAAAATAGAATTTCAAGGTAATCAAAGAGATATAGTATTAGCCAATCTATGGTTGAGAAGTGCTGAAAGAGTATTTATTAAGCTTATAGAATTTGATGCATTATCCTATGATGATATATTTGACAATGTAAATAATTTTAATTGGGAAGATTATCTAAGTGAAGATGGTAGATATATAGTACAAGGAAAATCGCAAAAATCAAAAATGCATTCTATTTCTGATAATCAATCAATTACAAAAAAAGCAATAATCAATAGATTACAAAAGATTTATAGAAAAAAATGGTTTGATGAAACTAAAGAAGATTATAAATTACACATCAATTTATTCAAAGATAAAGCTACTATTTTGTTAGATACATCAGGAACTGGACTACATAAGAGAGGTTATAGGACGAGTCAAAATCAAGCTCCTATAAAAGAAACCTTAGCAGCGGCTTTAGTACAAATTTCAAACTGGAATGGAGATACTCCTTTGGTAGATGTATTTTGTGGTTCTGGGACTATTCCTATTGAGGCGGCTTTATTGGCGAAAAATATTGCTCCAGGAATATCTAGGGAATTTGATTTTAATCATTGGAAATTTATGGATAAAGAAATATATAAAGAAGAAAAAGTTAAAGCTTATAGGGCAATAAATGATAAAAAACTTGATATTATGGGATTTGATATTGACTATGACACTGTTCAAATAGCTATTTCAAATGCTATAAATGCTGGAGTAGATGAAGATATAAAATTTGTAACAAAAGATATTGCAAAAGTCGGATTAAAAAATAATTTTGGGACAATATTATCAAATCCACCATATGGAGAGAGAATGGGGGATGAAAAGTTGTTAAAACATATTTATAAAGCCTTATCTATATTGCATAAAAAATTAACTACATGGTCATTTTATTATATTACTGCAGATAAAGATTTTGAAAAAAATATAGATGCTTTAAGTGATAGAAAAAGAAAATTGTACAATGGAAGAATTGAAGTAGATTATTATCAGTACTACGGTCCGAATCTATTAATTTAGGAGTTGTTATGCCAGATAAATTAAGAATAGAAAATTTTACAAGATTAACTGAAGGAATTAATTTCAGATTTTTAGATTCCATGGACGATTTAGTTAGAATAAGAGATGGAAATGGCGAAATTCTTTTTGAAAATAAATCTATGAGAAATATAGTTTCAGAAATGATTAAAGATGATAAAAAAATAGTACGTTCAGCGGAAATGTTTTTTGAGCTTTATAGAGGTGATATTAAGTCTAAAATTACCATGGAAAGAGAAGTCCAGATATTTGACAAATTATATGCAGTAAAGGCTTCACCGATTTTTGATAATGAGCAAATAGTTGAAGGATATATTGAAGTTTATAGAGATATAACACTTGAAAGAAGTATAACCAAGCAGTTATACAATGCAAATAGAAAAATTCATAATGATATATTACTTGCAAAAAATATTCAAAAAAGCATACTCCCTAGAATAGAAAAGTTTCAAAGTTTAGAATTTGAATGGTCACATATTGCATCGGGCGATTTATCTGGAGATTTATTCGATATAGTAGAAATCGATAAAAACAGGGTAGGTATATATATAGCAGATGTAGTTGGGCATGGTATATCGGCATCGATAATGACCATGTTTATCAGACAAAGTATGCGACAAATCTTACTGAAAGATTATAAGTTAAATCCGAAAGATGCTATATTCGCTTTAAAGCAAATGTTTAAGCAATTGGATTTGGATATAAATCAATATTTTAGCATATTATATATGTTAATTGATTTAAATGATAATTCTGTAAGTTATGTAAATGCAGGTCATAATTGTATGCCGATACTATTTAATGATAAAAATATTGCAATTATGCATAATAAAGGGAAATTAATTTCAAATTTATTTGAAAATGTTAGTTATAATCAAAAAAAAATTAAGTTAAATGATGGAGATAAAATTTTACTATATACTGACGGCATAACTGATACCCAAAATTATAAGGGACAGTACTTTGATGAAAGTAGATTAGTAAAATGGATTCAACAAAATAAAAATGAAGACGAGATTGTGACAAAATTAGTAAAAGATTTGGAAGTATTTCGAA
>JAEZZB010000032.1 GCA_023442495.1 Bacillota bacterium | reverse complement strand
TTGATACACTAGATAATATGTTAAAAAAAGGAGAATAAGTTATGGCTGTAAAAATTATAAATAGATATAGATTTAATACGGGATTGGTGCTACTTACATTTTATGCAAATGATGAAAAGTTATTAGGCATTGAAGTTAATAATTCACGTCATTTGGATATTGAAGGAGTATTTCTAACAAAAAGTAATAAAATAATTGATGAAAGTATTAATCAAGTTAGAGAATATTTTGCTCGTGAAAGAAGAGAATTTAATTTACCTCTTGACAAACAAGATGATGAATTTGAAAGTAAAGTTTATGAAGAACTCAAAAATGTTAAATTTGGCGAAACAATTACTTATAAAGAACTTGCTTCTAAATTAGGTAAAGAAGATGGTTCAAGAGCAGTAGGAAATGCACTTGCAAAAAATAAATTCCCATTAATTATTCCATGCCATAGAGTTATAAAATCTGATGGCAATATAGGAAATTATATTGGAGGAGAAGAAGCTAAAAAAGCTTTATTAGAATTCGAACAAGAATAATTTTGTGAGGTCTTATGGAAGATAATATTACAAAAGTTACATTATTATGTACAAGTGATGTGCATGGCTTTTATATTCCATGGGATTATTCAAAAGATGAAGAGGTACCGCTCGGAGGATTGAGTCGCATAAGTACTGTTGTTAAACAAATAAGAAAAGAAAATCCCCATACTGTCTTAATTGACAATGGGGATTTAATTCAAGGTAATAGTGCAGAATTCTTTTTATCAGATGAAAAGTATCCAGGAATTGAAGTTATAAATGAGATGAATTATGAAATATATAATATGGGTAATCATGAATTCAATTTTGGAATGGACCATTTAATACATGTTGTCGGTCAATTTAAAGGAATATCAATGATGGGAAATCTCTATCGAAAGAAAAATAAGATGAGATTTATGAATGGTATTTATTACAAAAATATTGACGGAATCAGAATAGGATTCATAAGCTTAAACACACCTTTAGTTAGAACTTTTGAATCTAAAAGAGGAAATCTTAAAAATTACGATGTAACTGATGCTTTGTTTGAGTTAAAATTGCTTCTCAAAGATATAGGTGAGGTAGATGCACTTATAGGATTATTTCATATGGGTGATTTTAATGAAAATGACAAACCATTTACTGGTGTAGAAGATTTACTAACTAAGATGGAAGGTAGCGATAGAATTGATGCTGTTTTTGGTGGACATATGCATCAATTTATAAATCGTAAAATTAATAATACTTATTTTTTAGAGCCTGGTGCATTTGGTAGAGGGCTTGGTAGATTTGATTTATTTTTTGATGAAAATAATAAGCTTATAAAAATAGAGCCTTCAATTATTAGAATTGATTCAACTATTGAAAGTGATAAGGAAATAGAATATTTACTAAAAGATTATCACACGAAATTAAGAGATTATATAAATGAACCTGTAGGCTATGTTACTTCACCTCTTTATGATAAAGATGAAATAAAAGGTATTCCTCAAACAAGAGTTTCAGATACCAGAATTACAAATTTTTTTACTGAAATTATGCATCATTTTTCAACAGGTGATGTTGTAGCCATGCATTTTGATAATTTTTGGCCTGAAATTAATGATACTGTAGTAAGGCGTAAAGATATTTTTAATGCATATCGTTATGCAGGTGGAGAAATAACGGATTATGAAATAACAGGTGAAGATTTGTGGAAGTATATGGAATGGTCAGCAGCTTTCTATAATCAAGCTAAACCAGGAGATGTAAACATTTCTTTTAATCCACTTAGAACAAGTACAAAATATTCAACACTTGATTTATTTGGAAATATAAAATATGAAATTGATATCACGAGAGAAGTTGGTTCAAGAGTCCAAAATATTAGATATATGGATGATACCCCAATTTATTTAACAGATGATATAACAATAGGTATGAATAAATACAGAATGGATTTTTTAACCTCTGTAAATGGCCCACTTGCTGGAAAGAAATTTGACTTTGTGTGGACATCTATCAATGCTAAAGAACTTAATGTTAAAGGTAATATTCGTAATTTAATCATTAAATATATTGAAGAATTACCTCAAAGTACTTATACACCAAATGACAATAAAAATTGGAAAATTATTAGATATGATGATTATAGTGAATATATTGAAAAAGCTATTGAATTAATAAATGATGATAAGCTTTTAATGTACCAAGGGCGTGATGGGCTTGTTGACATGAATAGATCATTAAATATTTTTGATGAGCTTGAAGAATTTCAATTAAATAGATTATCCGAGCATTATGATTTACAAGGAAAGACCGTATTGAAAGATATATTGGATTTGATAATGAATATATAAAAATATAAAAACTATTCTAGATATTTTAAGGTGACCCCAAAAAGTTGGACCTAAAACCAACTTTGAAGAGGTCAGTTCAATATAAGTAGGGTCTTTTTTTGTGTATAATAGAAATATTCTAAATCTGAGGTGAAATTACTTAAATAGAATAGTAGTAATCGAATTTATAATGACTTAAAATTTTATATTCCAAAATATAGGTTGAAAAATATTGAGATATAGAATGATAAATAGGTTATTGACAAATATATAACTATCATGTTATATTAAAAATAAAAATATTATGGGGGCTAATATGCGAAAAATAATATCGATATTGCTAAGTATTTTGTTAATATTTACTATTAACCAAACAAACGTTTTTGCAGAAGATAATGTTATATCAAAGGATTCAAAAGGTATTGAATATCAAGTATATTCTCCAGAATTTCCTGATGCATACATTATTATTAACGAAAAACCAAGAAAGATGGGTGCGTCAACTTTTAATGTTTTATCAAACTCAACTACTCTAAATGAGGTTACTGCCACAGTTTTTGTAGAAGAAGAATATGACGTTGTTGATGGTGAGAATGTTATTATAAAAAGTAAACTTTTATCAAAAGATGAAGTTATGAATTTGGGAGTTAATAATTTCCAACCATTAAGAGTTAGTGCGAATAACATTAAATCTAGATCAAATACCAGAGGTAAACTAACTATTAAATTATCTGGAAAATATTCTATTATCGGATCTGGTGTCACATTAAATTTAGTAGGTTCTGCAAATTGGGCTAATGGATTAAACCTGTTTGGTGAGGGTAATGAAAACTTACCAGCTCTTGGAGAAGATTTTATCGGTGTTACTTGGTCTGGTGGATTTGGAGTTAAGAGTTCGAGTATATCAGGTAAAAACCATCTAGGTAGTAAATTGAATATTTATCAATCTGACTCAGTACCAAATTCTGCTAGGGTTTGGTCGTTTTATGATTTATTAAGAACATCTAAATATACTTTTTTTGCAAAAGATATTAATCTAAACATGAATCTATATAAGAATAGAAGAACTGGAAATGGGAATACTGCAGAAGCAGTATTAAAGTATATCCATACATACTCCAAAGTAAAAGGATCAATATCAATATCACCTGGCAGTGAAAAAATATCAGGAGGTTTTTCATTATCTAATACAGAAAAACAATGGTCAATAGTTTGCACTGTTACGGGGATACCATATTAATAGTTATGGAAAATAAAAAGAAAATATTTATAATATTATTAATAGTTTTTGTGGCATTTAT
>JAEZZB010000133.1 GCA_023442495.1 Bacillota bacterium | reverse complement strand
TTAACCACTTTTGTGATATTATTAGTATGCACTTATTTGTTCTCCTTTCTTTAGTTGTGGTGATTAAATTTTAAGGAATTTTACGAATAAGTGCAATTTTTTTTGTTTTAAAAAGAAAATATCTTCTAGGAGTTAGCAGCACCCCCAACAGATATTTTAGAACCATTTATTATTGAACTTCTACCCATTGATTAGTAATTATATCATTTTCATAAATAATGCCAGCATTATCTACTGCATAATATCCATATGTTACTATACGTTCTGACATATTTTGATATACTTGAAATTCTTCAGCATTAATACCATTTATATTTATTTCATTTCCAGTAGGTAAAGCTGCTAAATCTTTAATACCTATAATTTGTTTTAATTTATATATTACATAGTCTTCTTTCTTTTCAAAATCATTAATTGTAAATTGATCAGGTATTGGATTTACAAAATCATCTTCAGATTGTGTATCTTCTTCTGTTACAATCTTTGTTTCTTTTTCTGTTTCGATTTTCGTTTCTTTTTCTGTTTCAATTCTCGTTTCTTTTTGAGTTTCTTTTTCTGTTTCAATTATTGTTTCTTTAATTGTTTCTTTGATTGTTTCTTTATTTTTATTACAAGCAACTAGAAGTAACATTGCTCCTAATAAAATTATTATTTTTTTATTCATATTTCCCTCTCTTATTCGTTGCGTATAATATTCTATATTATAGCATATTCTAAATTTTTATTAAAATCAAAAATGAAATTATTTGAATAACAAGCTAAACTCTTCCATATCCCATATATTTGATGCCACTTCTTCATAAAAGGCTTTTTCATGAGAAATCAAAAATATTCCACCATTATATTCTTTTAGAGCTCTTTTCAACTCTTCTTTTGAAACTTGATCCAAATGATTTGTCGGCTCATCAAGCATTATAATATTAGTAGCTTTATTAATAACTTTACATAGTCTAAGTTTTGCTTTTTCACCACCTGAAAGAACCTTTACTTGTGATTCATATTGTTCTGTTGTAAGTCCACATTTTGATAAAGCTGCTCTTACTTCATTTTGAAGTAATGAAGGGAATGCATCCCAAAAATCTTCTATTGCTGTTTGCTTGTCATATGATTCTTCTTGTTTGAAATAACCTATATTTAAATTTTGTCCATAATGGATTTCACCAGATAATGGAGGAATTTCTCCCAATATAGTTCTAACTAGTGTAGTCTTACCAAGACCATTCATCCCTATTATTACTATTCTATCTCCTCTGTCCATTCTTAAGTTTAATGGCTTTGTAAGTGGATTATCTTTGTCATAACCGATAACCAAGTCTTTAGTTTCAAATATTAATCTAGAAGTTGAGCCGATTTCCTTGAAGTTAAATTCTGGATCGGGCTTTTCTCTTTGTAATTCAATTCTATCCATTTTATCAAGATTTTTTTGTCTTGACATTGCCATATTTCTTGTTGCAATATTAGCCTTATTTCTAGCAACAAAATCTTCTAATCTTTTAATCTCTTGCTGCTGCTTTTTATATGCATTTTCAATTTGTTTTCGTTTTAATTCATATAGTCTTTCAAATTCCGAATAATTCCCAACATATCTATTTAATTCTTTATTTTCAACATGATAAATTAAATTTATTACTGAATCTAAAAATTCTATATCATGTGAAATTAGTAAAAATGCATTTTCATAATTTTGCAGATATCGTCTAAGCCATTCAATTTGTTCTTCGTCTAAATAATTTGTCGGTTCATCAAGCATCAAAATATCCGGTTTTTCTAAAAGTAATTTTGAAAGTAAGACTTTTGATCTTTGTCCACCTGACAAATCACTAAATTTTGTATCTAATCCAAAATCGATTATACCCATGCTGTGTGAAAGTTCATCTATTTTTGCATCTATTGCGTAGAAATCTCTTGATTCTATAATTTCTTGAAGTATTCCAACTTCTTCCATCATATCAATTAATTCTTCTTCTGATGCATCTGCCATCTCCATATATAGTTCATTAATTCTTTCTTCTTTTTCAAACAAGTCTAAAAAGGCATCTTGTAATACTTCTCTTATAGTAACATCTTTGTCATATGATGCTAATTGGTCTAAATATCCAACTTTTACATATTTAGCCCATTCAATAGTACCATTGTCAGGAATTAATTTGCCAGTTATGATATTCATAAATGATGATTTTCCTTCACCATTTGGACCAATCAATCCAACATGTTCACCTTTTAATAATCTAAAATTTACATTTTCAAGTATCTCTCTTCCACCATAACTGTGTGAAAGATTTGAAACTGATAAAATACTCATTTCTCCTCCATAGTATTTTCTATCATGTTCAAAAAATATTTGCTAAAATTTCAATTAAGATATTTTGAACTGTAATTATACTATACAATGTATACATAAGAAAGACTTCGAGTCAACCTTTAAATACTCTAAACTCAAAACTTGGTCATAAAAACCAATTTTATAAGTATTTTCAAAATTGAAACGAAGCTATTATATTGATTTATTTAGTTTTTTTTATCAAATATATATCCTAGAGATTCACTTACAACTGGTATTAATAAAATTACATATGGATATACGTATTGACTCTTTGTTTCCCACATAAGATGAAAGAAAACCCCACCTAAAAAATATATGAAGAAAATTGAGAGCTTTTTATTATATATTTTTCTGTTAATTAAACAATACAAACTTAAAGCATATATTAGAAATTGTATAGATTTCATGTAATTATATATTATCCAATATAAACCACCCTCATTAAATATAGAGTTTAATATTCTACTATTATTTATTTGCTCATATTTAATATGTGGACCACTCCAAATCGATTCATATGTAGGTTCCGCCCATGTAGTTAAAAATTTTATTCCAAAAAATTTAATGGCATCTTTAGGGTTTTTTGAGTAATATCTTATATTTTCTACTACTTTTTCTTTACCTATTTCGCCTGCCTTATCAAAATCAAATTGAGTTTTTTTAATTATATTTTTATTATAAGAATTATACCATCCAGGTCCTATTTTCCAATTTTCTGGATCTGTACCCATTGCAATCCAAAGAATTTTAGGAGCTCCAGAACTTACTTCATATCCTGTGATATTCTCCGTAAATTTCTTTGTAGAAAATGAAAATATTTGATTTATAATTAAAAAAGCTAACAAAAATTTAACTGAAATTAGCTTATTTGAATCATTAATCCATAAATATAAAAATATCGCAATAACTGCAATAATATAATTCGATCTTATAAAACAAGAAATTATTAAAAATAGTATAGCTAAAGCTAAATTGATATATTTATTACTTTGATTAAATTTAATAGCGAAATAAAACCCAATAATCATGAAGAAAAATCCAGGAATTAAATTATATGGAAAAGTAATAAATATCAATTGTTGCATAAATGCAAATGATAGATAAATAGCTAATAAATTCTTCATTTTATTGGATTGGAAAAGTCTATCTGTTATCTTATAAATAAAATAATTTATGCCAATAATTTCTAACAAATTAGCACTAAATAATATTTTTGAAGTTTCAATAATATTCGTTAGCAAATAGCTATAATACACCATTCCATGCTGATGAGGATAATAGCCTAAATATTCGGTTTTAGCAAAATATGAAAAATCACCATATCTTAATCCATTTCCTGCCGTGTATGTAATCCATGCATCTGCTCTAATTCGAAAACTCAGAAAATAGATTATATATGCTCCTATCAATAAATAAATTCCAGAATTTGTAACGAAAAATAGTCTTTCGTTAATTTTCTTATAATTTTTTCTAATCAATATTAATACCACTATATGACCTATTAAGAATAATAGCCAATAGAATTTTCCAAATAGAAACTCTGTCTTTTCATTAATTTGAATATGTACAGATCCAAAAAATAAAAAAGCCGTTAATATTGTTAAAAATATAATTGATAGACTTGTTGATATAATATTAAAAATATCTGTCAATCTATTATTTATTTTCTTCATTAGTATTATAGTCCTTTATATTATTTATTTGTTCATATGTTCTTTCAGAAATAATATATCTTGGTCTTTGTTTACTTTCTAAATATGTTTTACCTACATATTCACCAATTATTCCTAAAGAAAATAATTGCAAACCACCTATCAGCGAAACTATACACACTAGTGATGCCCAACCACTAACTGAATTTCCTGATAAAGCCGTGATTATTGCCCATATTATTCCTAAAAATGATACAAAACTCATTATAATACCTAATACAGTTACAAATCTTATAGGTTTTATAGAAAGACTTGTTACTCCATCTGCTGCAAGACTTATCATCTTAAACAAAGGATAATGGCTTTCTCCTGCAATTCGCTCATTTCTCTTATAATAAACATGGGTACTCTTAAATCCAACTAATGGAATTAAACCTCTTAAAAATATATTAACTTCTTTAAAATCCTTAAATTCATTTAAAACTCTAGAACTTATCAATCTATAATCTGCATGATTGTAAACTACTTTAACTCCAAGTTTATTTAACAATTTATAATATGTTTGAGCAGTAAATCTTTTAAAAAACGTATCAGTAGTTCTGTCATTTCTAACTCCATATACTACTTCATATCCTTGATTGTACTTGTCAATCATTTCATCAATTGCGTTAATATCGTCTTGACCATCACAATCAATTGAAATTGTGATATCTGCTATATCTTTTGCTTCCATCAATCCAGCCAATACAGCATTTTGATGACCTCTATTTCTACTTTGACTTATACCTATAAAATGTTTTTCTTGTCTAGACAAACTTTTTATTATTTCCCAAGTTTCATCTTTAGAACCATCATTTACAAAAAGTATCCTACTTTCATCAGAAATTTTATCTAAATCTATAAGAGATTTTAATTTTTCCAAAAACATTGGTCCTGTTATTGGAAGCACTTCTTGTTCATTATAACAAGGTATTACAATCCATAATACACTCTTTTTCATATATACTCCCTATAAATATTTAACCCCTATATTTATATAATAATTTATTAAATTAAAAATATTTATCTTTACTATTAAATTAATTGTAAATATATTCTTATCATCTTATTTTTCTATTAATCAATATATTTAAAATCACATGATAATAAATGATCATTTATCATCCCTATTGCTTGAAGCCATGAATAGATTATTGTACTACCCAAAAATGTAAAACCCTCTTTTTTTAAATCTTCAGTAATTTTATCTGATAAATAATTTTTTGATGGTACTTCTTCCATTTCAGACCATGGATTAATTATTGGTGTGTCAAATACATACCTCCAAATAAATTTTGAAAAAGAGCCATATTTATTTTGGATTTGAATTACTTTATTAGCATTATTTATTGTTGCTTCAATCTTCATTCGATTTCTTACGATATTCACATTATTTTCTAACTCTTGTATTTTTTCTTCATCATAATTAGCTATTGTTTCAATGTCAAAATTATCAAATGCTTGATCAAAATATTCCATTTTATTCAAAATTGTCTGCCAAGACAATCCAGCTTGAAACATTTCAAGAACTAACATTCTAAACATTTTATTATCATCTTTTTCTTCCCTTCCCCAAATTGTATCGTGATAATGTTTCATGCTATCAGTCGAGCAAGCCCAAGGGCATCTATTTTTATCGTCCATTTCCACTCCTTTTATAAATAATAGCTTATCAAAAAATAAACAAAATTGAAAATAAAATTTGGGAATAATTAATATTGTTGAATTTTAGCCATTTCTTCAGGAAACATTTCCATATATCTTTCTTCTGTTCCTCTTTTTACCTTTGAGATGTCTAAATATTTAATTTGATTTTCATTAAATATTGATAAAAGTTCAAATATATCTTTGTCTATTAAATTAACTCTTAATTCTTTCTCTTCAAGTTTATATTCATATTCTTTAAGTAAATTTTCCAAATTTTCAAAATCATCTTCTAATGTAATTGAATAGATATTGTTATAAATATCTATTTTTTCTTCAACAATTTTTCCATCTTTCAAAAACATTATATTGTCTGTGAGTAAATCAATTTCACTCAAAGTATGTGATGAAATTAATATAGTCGTTCCATTTTCTGCAAGTTCTTTTAATAAATATCTAACTTTTATAACCGAGGTTGGATCTAGTCCATTGACTGGTTCATCGAGTATCATAAGCTTTGGCTTGTTTAGCATTGCCATTGCAATTAATAATTGTTGTTTCATACCAAGCGAATAATCCCCTACCTTTTTATGAACATAATGAGCTATTTGCATTTTTTCAATTACTTCATCTACTCTTTTATGAGGAAGTTTTTGTGCAGATTCTATAAAAGTTAAATGCTCATATCCTGATAAATATTCATATAAAACTCTATTATCTTTTAAAAATGAAACTTCATAAAAAATACTTGCATCCGTATTTTTCTTTCCAACAACTTCAATCTCTCCAGATGTCGGTTTTAAAAGATTTGATATTATATTAAACAGAGTAGATTTTCCTGAGCCATTTGGACCTACCAATGCATAAATACCTGGCTTGTCAAATACTAAATCAATCCCCTTAAGTACTTCATGTTTGCCATAATTTTTTGTTAAATTTGTTACCCTTAAAATTGCCATAATTTACTCCTAGATTTGATCCTTGTTTTTTACTATTATGCCACCTAAGATTGAAATTATCGTAGATGATAATAAAAGTATAGTTAAACTTATTATATAACTTGCCCCTTCCATTCCATTTACTGGAATTATAGAATTGTCAGCAATTTTACTCGCAAATATATAACTAAATGGACTTAATAGCTTAATTATATCTATATCTATTAAATTTGTTATCATAATCCCTAATACAAAAACACTTAAAACTCCAACAATTATTACAGTTTTGCTTTTTGTAAATATTGATATTAATGTTGAAATTGCAGATAAAAGCAAAGCTTGAAATATTATCACGATATATGCTTTTATTAAATAAATATATATGGGGATAGTCGTGATTGTTTTAACAGCTTGCTCTTCAATGGCTATTTGTGGATTATTATATAAAGAAAGATATTCAATAACTGGTTGATTTAAATCTCCTAGTCCTTCTTTTATAATGCCCATAGCTATTATAAAAATGCTAATAATTCCATATACTAAAACTATAACCAAAGATTGAGTGATTATTTTAATAATATGAAATTTAAATTTATCTATAGGCTGTGTATATATTAGATTTAACTGATTTCCATTTTTTTTATCATAAATATATCCACCAAGAACCATAAATAAAACAAGTAATAAAAATAAAATATCTAAATTATTATATTTTAACATTCGATAATTCGTATATAAGCTAGAATTAGTTAGATAAGTTTCACGATTTCTATATTCATTTTCAATTAATGGATTGTTGAATTTTTCATATTGTGAATATTGAAAAGCTGATCTTATTATTGGTCTTACATTTTTTTCTATAGATATCTCATCTAATAATATCGATTCAATTTTCCCAAATATAATAGGTTTTTCATATTTGAATATATGAGAATCCGAGCCATATGTATCATATGAATATATAGTATTTTCTTTTTGTGCCAAATAAAACTTTTCGGAGTCTAAATCATTATATCCTTCGATAATTCTTTTTTGTATACCTATTTTCTTATTTACTAATTCTAGTTCTTCATTTATCATCTCTTTATCTAAATCAGAATTGGAATATAATAATTCTTCTTCTAATTTTAAAATCTCATCTTGATAGCTTTTAATTTTCCCAGATTCTCTTATCCAATATCTTTTATATTTATCTACATCATTAATTTGAAAATAATATCGAGAAAACACAAAAATCAATGCACCTAAAATATATATAATAAATATATTATTTTTTACGATTTTTCTAATTTCAAATCTAAATATATTATTATTTAAAAATTGATTTTCGTTAACTTTTTTAGGAAATCCTAAATCATTAGCAAAAATATATCTTGATAATCCAAATAAAAATAATGAGTAGATATTATAAATTAATAAATATATAAAGCTACTTTGATTTATATATACAAATTCTACGCTACCATCTATATCTATCATTGTAACTATCTTACCAGTTATTAGTCTTAAGTAATCAAATGCATATATGGGGTTTAATATATTTTGTAAAATTACATTGTTTTCTGTAAATGTATATGCTAATCCAAATATTACAATTAGTAATGCTAATGAAGCTTCCTTATTTGTAGTTATTGTATTTATAAATATAATAAATGTCGATATAAATGTAACCAATACAAAGTATGAAATTAGAATTAATGTCAATACTTCATATCCTTTTAAATATTTAATTTGATTTAATGTATTAAATATCCTATAAATTTCTCGAAATCCATTTATCCTAATACCTTGAAATTTACAAATAATAAAAAATGAAATTAAAAATCCAATAGTATACACAATCGCTATAAATAGCATCGCCATTAATTTTGAAAGCAATATATTTTTTATAGGTTGATTTTTAAGTAAATTTATAGTTCCTTCATCTTTATCTTTAGAAAGTATTCCATAGAATGTAATTATCATAAATATTAGAAATGGTATACCGAATATAATGTCACTTTGATATATTATTCTTCTTATATAATTGGTAGAAAGAAATTCTTCATTTGCCCTAGTAAATAAAATACCATTATCATGGTAGTATCTTGATTCAAATAGACCATATTCATAATCATTTTTTTGATTAATATCTTCAATATCTATATCATATCTGTGTTTAAATTCATCAATATTTTCTAAAAATTCATAATTTAACTCTTGCACGGTTTTAGCTATATCATAATTTTTTACAAAACTTTGATTTCCTTTATTGGCAATATATGATACAATTTTAGAATTATGTACATTTGAATATTTTTCTTCAATTTCTGAATACTCTAATATTGCTTGTTCTCTATTCTCCAATTTGAAAAATTGATTATAAAAATTCATTGAAAATATAGCTTCAGAACCAATATTTCCCACATAGGTAGGATTATCTATCGTCAAATCTAGATTATTAGATTTATAATTAATATACAAGGACATAATTGTAGAAAATAATATTGTGAACAAAAACACTCTTGACTTTATTAGTTTTTTTATCTCAAAGCTTAGCATATATTACTTCCTTTTGGGTTACATGGTATAAGTTTAGTTAATTATAATTACAACAATAATAAGACACATATTTCAATAGATTTTTGCTTTTTTATTTCATAATGTCTTAATTTGTATTAACAA
>JAEZZB010000026.1 GCA_023442495.1 Bacillota bacterium | reverse complement strand
CTAAATAATATCTATTTACAAAAACGGGGATTAAATCTTTCCTTAAATTATATGGAGATTCATCGACAAAATCTAGTGGATAATTGTGTATATGCACAAACCCTAAAACTCCAGTTTCCAAATAACCTTCAAGTATATATAGCTTTAATTGGAAGGAAGAATTTACAATTGAAAGACTAAAATTATTGCCTTCCACAAAATAATCCATTATTTCAGGAGAAATATCTCCATTTATCTCCAAAATATTTTTATCATGAGTAATTGAATCGATTTTGATAGTAAAGTCATTTAGATGAATCTGTTTACTTTTTTCGATTTTATTTACTAAATCTAATAAATAATAAGTATTTATAACATCATATTTATTATGTAGCAAAACTTTTTCAAAGTTTTCATTTTTGAACTCATCAAATGTGTAAAATTCAACATCTGAATCTAGTTCGAATTCTTCAAATCTTTTAATATCATGATAGATTTCAAGTTCTTTAAGAGAAAATCTTTCTATATCTGTAATATATTTATTTTTAATTAAATATTTTCTAATATCAAAAGTTGATTTTTCAATAAATGGTTTTAGTCCATGATAAGACATTCTTGATTTAATAAATGGAATATCAAAGATATCTCCATTAAATGTGATTATATATTTATCTTTTAATAATAAAGATATAGTTTCTAAAAGTGTTTTTTCTTCATTTTTATCGGTAATTGCATATTGAACAAACTCACCATTTGAATTTAAAATTCCAACAACAAGAACTTTAGAATTGATTCTTGATACACCAGATGTTTCAATATCCAAAACAATATACTTTTTATTATAAAGATTTGAAATTTCAATAAAATCATTTAGTTTAATCATGGAAAATCCTTTTTTTATTTGGTATAATTACATTTATTATGATATCACAAAGGAGAATTAAAATGATATATTTTGATAATGCCTCAACAACAAAAATCGATTCAGTTGTAAAAGATGAAATAATTAGAGGATATGATGAAATATTTGCAAATCCATCATCACTACATAGAGTCGGACTAATTGCTGAAAAAGAAATAGAAAAGGCTCGAAAAATTATATCAAAAAAATTGAATATAAGTGCTAAGAACTTGTATTTTGTACCAAGTGGCACAATAGCAAATAATTCAATAATCCATTCTTTTGATATAACAGGAAAAAACATTTTAGTATCAGAAGTTGAACATAGTAGTATTCATCAAGCGAGTCTTAACACAAGTGCTGAAGTGAGATATGTTAAAGTTAATAAATATGGATTTATTGATAGAGAAGATTTGATACACAAAGTAGATGAAAATACAGTTTTAGTGTCAATAATTCATGTAAATAACGAACTTGGAACTATAAATGATATCAATACTTTATCAAAAATAGCAAAAGAAAAAAATCCAAATCTTTTGTTTCATAGTGATGGAGTGCAAGCATTTAATAAAATTGATATAAGCTTGAATAATATTGATTTTTACACAATTACAGCCCATAAAATACATGGACCAAAGGGTATTTCTGCACTATATATTAAAGATGCAAATAAATTTAATAAATTGTATTTTGGAGGTGGACAAGAAAAAGGTATTTTTTCAGGTACTGAAAATGTACAAGGAATTTTAGGATTTGCTAAGGCTTCCACACTTGATAATAACTTTGATAAAATATTTGAGATAAACAAATACCTAAGAGAAGAAATTTCAAAAATTAAAGGAGTAATTATAAATTCACCGAAAGAAAATGCAAGTCCATTTATACTTAATTTCTGTGTTGAAAAAATAGGTGCAGAGATATTACTTCATTATTTAGAAATGGATGAAATATACATTTCTACTGGATCTGCATGTAGTAAAGGAAATAATAGTAGAGTAATCGAGGCGATAAATGTAGAAGATAGATTTAAAGACGGATGTATTAGAGTATCCTTCTCAAAGGATAACACTTTAGAAGAAGCGAAGGAATTTGTAGAAAAATTAGAAGAAAGAATTGAAATGATAATTAGGATAATAAAATGAGATGGATGTTAGGGATGAGCTTTGGAGAGCTCATGTTAAAAGGAAAAAATAGAAATAAATTCATAAATGATTCGATTAAGCAAGTGTTAAAAGCTCTTGAAAACTTTGAACTTGGCGAATATTTTTTAGATCATGGAAAACTATTTATTGAAGTAAATAAAGAAGATTTTGATGAAATTATCGAAAGAGCACGAATGGTATTTGGATTATCTTATGTTTATCCATCCATTCAAGTCGAAAAGAATTTAGATGATATAGAAAAGGGAATTATTGAATTAATAAATAACGAAAATATAGAAGGAAATCTTACTTTTAAGGCTTTTGCAAATAGAGCGGACAAGTCTTTTGAATTAAATTCAATGCAAATTGCCGCAAAAGTTGGAGGCATGGTTTTAAGAAATTTTGATAATTTTAGGGTAGATGTAAAAAATCCTCAAAAAGAAATTCATGTAGACATTCGTCAGAAAGCCTATGTTTACATGGACAAGATTAAGAGTATCGGGGGGCTTCCTATAGGGACAGGTGGAAGAGCATTGTTACTTTTATCTGGAGGAATAGATTCACCAGTAGCTGGATTTGAAATAGCATCACGTGGAGTAGAAATAGCAGGACTTCATTTCCATTCGTATCCATTTACTTCTGAAAGAGCTCAAGAAAAAGCAAAATCTTTAGCAAGACAACTTGCAATATATCTTGGAGAAATCAACTATTATCAAGTGAATTTACTAAATATTTATACTGCAATTAATAAAAATTGCAAATCTAGATATACAACTATAATCTCTAGAAGATTTATGATGAGAATAGCTGAAGAAATTGCTAAAAAATATAGATTCGATGGTTTCGTAACTGGAGAAGCTTTGGGACAGGTTGCAAGTCAAACAATTCAGTCGATATCTGTTGTAAATGATGCTACAAATTTGCCAATTTTAAGACCATTAATAAATATGGATAAAATAGATATAATTGACAAGGCGAAATGGATTGATACATATGATATTTCAATTGAACCATATGACGACTGTTGTTCATTTTTTGCACCGGATAGACCAGCAACAAAGCCAAGGCTATATGATATTTTAAGAGAAGAAGAAAAACTAGACATCGATGCATTAGTTGAAGATGCATTGAGAACTTTAGAAATTACAAAAATAAATATAGATGAGGAATAAATAATGTCCTCATTAAAAGAGGCGATATGAAAAATATAAAACATATAATTTGGTTTTTTAAAAAATATAAATATAAATATTTTATAGGAATATTTGCGTTACTTTTTACAAATATTATAGTTACTGTGCCAAATCAATTGATTGGTAAATTTATAGATGCTGTAAAAGAAAACACTTTAACTGCTGTTTCGCTAAGAAATATAGTTTTGATTTTTGTTGCAGTTATAGTACTTAAGTATGTATCAGAATTTATATGGCATTATTATATATTTGGTTATTCCTATCAATCAGGTAAAGATTTTAGAGATAAATTCGTTTCAAAAATATTAAAACAAAGTCCGATATTTTTCTTTAAAAATTCTACTGGATCTTTGATGAGTAAAGCAACTCAAGATGTTGGAGCAATTGAAACATTAACAGGTTATGGGATTTTAGCGGCAATAGATGCAACTATATATCCAATTATAATTATTTTCATAATGGGTACTACTATATCATGGGCATTAACATTATTATCAATAATTTTTTTACCATTATTGATAGTTTTTACAAAAGTTTTAGGAAAAAAACTATATGAAGGATTTATGAAAATCCAACAATCTTATGATCATATTTCAGAAACTGTAATGGAAAATATTACTAGTATTAGAGTAATCAAGGGCTATTCAACTCAAGAAGTTGCTCAAGCCAGATTTGATAAAAGTGTCGACGAATTGTACGAAAACACATACAAACAATATAAAGTAGATGCAGTTTTTATTCCGTCAGGTAGATTGATACCAGCTTTTACATTCGTAGTGGCTCTATTATTTGGTGAATATTTGATGGGTGAAAGCAGATTAACTTTGGGTCAAATGACTACGTTTTTCCTATTTTTAAATATGCTTGTGTGGCCAATGTATGCATTCGGAGATTTATTTAATGTTATTCAAGAAGCTTCTGCATCTATTGAAAGACTTTATCAAGTATATAATTATAAGGAAGATGTTAAAGATAGAGAAAATACAATTGAATACGAAGCTAAAGGAGATATTGAATTTACGAATTTTAACTTCAAATATCCTAAAGAAAATAACTATGCACTAAAAGATATTAATCTCAAAATTAAAAAAGGTGAAACTTTAGGAATAGTTGGTAAAATCGGATCAGGGAAAACTACATTAGTACGACAATTATTATGTTATTATGCAGTTGAAGAAGGTCTGATTTTAATGGATGAAAAACCAATTAAACAATATAGCATAGAAAGTATTAGAAAAAGTATTGGTTATGTTCCGCAACAGCACTTGTTATTTTCAAAATCAGTTTATGACAATATTGCATTTGGGAAAAATAAAGCAAGTGAAGAAGAAGTTATGAATGCTATTGAGTTTTCAGATTTTACAAAAGACTTACATACACTTCCACATGGATTAGAAACAATGATTGGTGAAAAGGGTATTTCCATTTCAGGTGGTCAAAAACAAAGAGTTTCTATTTCTAGAGCCGTAATAAAGAATCCTGAAACATTAATTCTTGATGACTCACTTTCTGCAGTGGATGCTATAACAGAAAAGAAGATTGTTCAAAATATTCGTAAACAGAGAGAAGGAAAGACCACAATTATCATTGCGCACAGGCTTTCAGGCGTTAAACATGCGGATAATATAATAGTACTTGATAATGGAGAAATTGTTGAACAAGGAACACATAAAGAATTACTTGCAAACAAGAAATGGTACTATGAACAATATGAAATGCAAAAATTAGGAGGTTCAGATGAATAAAGGTGAATTACAAGGTAGCTTTATTTTAGAAGATCCTAAGATTAAAGCGCAATTTAGAAACAAAAAAATTTTAGAATATTTATTTAAGTTTAAATGGCTATTAATCATTTCAGTAGTATTTACTTTGTCAGCAACTTTAATTGAATTAATTGGACCAATTATACTTGGTAAAATACTTGATGGACAACTTGCTGAAGGAATTGGAGCACCAGATAAAAATAGATTTTATTTGATGGTATTTGCCTATTTTGCATCAATAGCTGTAGGAGCAATAATTTCTTATTTTGGATATATTTTATTTTCAAAATTATCAAATGCTCTTACAACTGATATTAGAAAAGACACATTTAGACATGTAGTAAGCTTACCAGTTCAATTTTTTGATAAATACGCAATTGGGAAAATAGTAAATAGAATTACAAGTGATACTAAAGATATCAGAATGCTATTTCAACTGCTATTTTCACAAATTCTAGTAATTATTATTAGAACATTCGGTCTTTTATTAACCCTTTTTATAATTGACTGGAGACTTGGATTAATATCTATTATTGCAACTCCAGTTTTATATATTGCTTTTATGGATTTCTTCAATAAATCATTGCGATATCAAGGAAATCTCAAGAAATACAGATCAGAAATGAATGCTAATTTAGCAGAAAATATTCAAAATATGGAAGTTATACAAGCGTTTAATAAAGAAAAAGAAATCTATGATGAATTTTCCAATATTAATGAAAAATGGAATAGAGAGGGTTGGAAAATGGCTACTTTATGGGGATATTCATCTAACAATTTCACAGGTACACTAGTAAATATAATAATTGCAATAGTAATTATAGTATTTGGTAGATACTTTCTAAATGGAATTGAGCTATTCTCAATAGGTACGCTATATGTATTTATCGACTACAATGCAAAATTATATAACAATATAAACGCTTTAATGAATCAAGCTGGTCAACTTCAATCAGCAAAATCTGCGGCAGATCAAATATTTGAACTACAGAGAGTTGAACCATTTGAAGAAGGAAAAAGAAAAATTGAAAATATGAAAGGAAATATCAAATTTGATCACGTAAACTTTGCATATAAAGATGATGAATATGTAATACATGATTTGTCTCTCGACATTCCAAAAGGAACTTCAGCAGCGTTTGTAGGGCATACAGGTTCTGGGAAATCAACAATTATGAATTTAATTTATAAGTTCTATAATATTAATGAGGGTGAAATTACAATAGATGGAATTGACATAAATGAACTTGATATGGTTTCAGTACGATCAGAAATGGCTATAGTATTTCAAAATCCTTATATTTTCCAAGGAACAATTTATGAAAATATAGCATTATTTGATCCGAAAATTAGTAAAAATGATGCTGAACTCGCTTTAATTTTAGTTGGTGGAGAAAATATTCTTCAAAGAGAGGGTGGAATAGATAGTTTAGTTGGTGAATCGGGTTCAGGTTTCTCAGCAGGAGAAAAACAAATTATTTCATTTGCTAGAGCTATGGTTAGAGATCCTAAAATCTTAGTTCTTGACGAAGCAACAGCAAATGTTGATACGGAAACTGAAAATCTAATTCAATTTGGGCTTGATAGATTAAAGATAGGTAGAACTACATTATTAATTGCTCACCGTCTTTCAACAATAAAAGATTCTGATAGAATTTATTTACTAGAAAAAGGTAGATTGATAGAAGAAGGAACCCACGATGAACTAATGGAAATGAATGGGAAATACGCATCTATGTATAGAAATTAATTTATATAAATCTTAAACAAGTACCCTGTTAAATATTGATAGGGTGCTTATTTTATTATAAAAAGATTTTAGAGGAATTTAAAAATGGGAAAGTATAGTAGCTTTTATAACTTTTTACTATATATTTTAAAAATTGAAAAATATATAGTATGCGTTATAAGTTTGAGGTGATATACTAAAATTGTAACGGTATATCACCTCATGTATAGTAAAAAACATGAAATCTCATACTATATAATTTCAATAATTCAAAATTTATCTAAATTTAATCAATAAATCTATAAAAAATATCTTTTAATTTGCTTAATTTTTTTCAACAATCGTTTATATATTTAACTATTTAATACAATTTTGACAAATATAAATAAAACATTTTTAATGTACGAAAGAATTGGTAATATCACACAGAAATATGAAATTGAATAGTAACATTATCAAAGAAAAAGTCTACATATTTTCAATAAAATCCCAAAAAAACACAAAGTTTTAAACAAAAAAGTATTGTATTATATATTTATTCTGTTATAATGGTATAAGTGTTTAATATATTAAGTTTTTTACTTAATAAAAGAATGTAAGGAGGGGAAATGGAAATAGGTGATAAAATCAAGAGTCTTAGAAAAAAAATGGGTCTTACCCAGGAAGAATTGGCTGATAGATCTGAACTTACCAAAGGTTTTATATCTCAATTAGAAAGAAATTTAAATTCTCCTTCTGTTGATACTTTAGCTGATGTTCTCGAAGCACTCGGAACTAATCTAGGAGATTTCTTTACTGAAACAGAAGAAGAGCAGATTATATTTGAACAGGAAGATTTTTTCGTGGGTACTAATGAAAAACTTGGACACACAATGGAATGGATTGTACCTAATTCTGTTAAGAATGAAATGGAACCTATAATAGTTACATTTGAGAAAGATGGAGAAAGTAGAAGATATAATCCAAATGAAGGCGAAGAATTCGGATATGTACTAAAAGGTGAAATTAAGCTTTATTACGGTGATCAAGAATTTATAGTAAAAAGAGGCGAAACTTTTTATTATAAATCTGATGAAGAAAGATATATTAAAAATAATTATAAAGGCGAATCAAAATTATTGTGGATATCGAATCCACCTAATTTTTAAGAGGAGGAACTATGCATCTTATCGAAATCAAAAATTTAAGAAAATCTTTTGGTGACAATGTAGTTTTAGACGATATAAATTTATATGTAGACGAAAATGAATTTTTAACATTATTAGGTCCTTCAGGATGTGGAAAAACAACTACACTTAGAATAATTGGTGGTTTTGAAACAGCGACTTCAGGAAATGTATTCTTTGATGGTAAAGATATAAAAGATGTTCCTCCATATAAGAGAAATATAAATACAGTTTTTCAAAAATATTCATTATTTAGACATTTAAATGTATTTGACAATATTGCATTTGGTCTTAAATTAAAGAAAGTAGACAAAAAGACTATTGAATCTGAAGTAAAAGAAATGCTAAGACTTGTTAATTTAGAAGGTTATGAAAATCGTTCTATTGACTCACTGTCTGGGGGACAACAACAAAGAGTAGCTATTGCAAGAGCTTTAGTTAATAAACCAAAAGTTTTATTACTTGATGAACCACTTGGAGCTCTTGACTTAAAACTTAGAAAATCTATGCAAAATGAATTAAAACGAATACAAAGAAAAGTTGGAATTACATTTATATATGTAACTCATGATCAAGAGGAAGCTCTTACAATGAGTGACACTATTGTTGTAATGAATAATGGTAGAATCCAACAAATAGGAACTCCTATTGATATATATAACGAACCTAAAAATGAATTTGTAGCAAGATTTATTGGTGAATCAAATATCTTAGATGCAGTCGCAGTTGAAGATAACAAAGTTAAGTTTTCAGATCATATATTTGACTCTTTAGATAAAGGATTTGAAAAGAATGAAAGAATTGACGTAGTTATTAGACCTGAAGATATTGAATTAGTAGAACCTTCAAAAGGAATGATTACAGGTGTAGTAAAGATACTTACATTCAAAGGCGTTCATTGGGAAATGATAGTAGATGTAAATGGATTTGAATACAAAGTTCATTCAATTTATGACAAAAAAGTTGGACAAGAAGTAGGTTTATTAATAGTTCCTGATGCTATTCATGAAATGAAAAAGGAGGAACAAATTGAAGAAAATTAAAGACTTAGCATATCCATATATTGTTTGGTTGGCAATTTTCATAGTCGTTCCTTTATTCATGGTTTTGTATTATGCATTCACAAAAAATGGAAGTTTTACACTTGCAAATTTTGCTCAAATATTTGCAGGAACTACTCTAAAATCAATAATTGTTTCATTTAGAATCGCTTTTATAACTACTATAATTACATTATTGATTGCGTATCCATTTGCATATTTTATGACAAAATTAAATATGAATTATAGAACACTTGCTATGATGTTAATCATGGTACCTATGTGGATGAACTTCTTATTGAGATCATATGCATGGGTAACAATACTATCTCAAAATGGAGTATTAGATAATATACTATCTTGGTTTGGAATAGAGTATAAATCATTTTTATATACTGAATTAGCAGTAGTTTTAGGTATGACATACAACTATTTACCATTTATGATATTACCTATTTATACAGCACTTGAAAAAATAGATTATAGTCTAATTGAAGCGGCTCATGATTTGGGAGCAGATAAAAAGCAAACATTTAGAAAAGTAATATTTCCATTATCAATGCCAGGAGTAATTTCAGGGATTACAATGGTATTTGTACCAGTAATTTCAACATTTGAAGTTTCTGAACTTCTAGGAGGAGGTATGGTAAATATGGTGGGTAATGTAATTGAAAGATCCTTCTCAAAAACTGGAAACTGGGGATATGGATCAGCACTAGCTACTTTCTTAATGGTTGTAATATTTATTTCTATACTATTTGATAAAGAATCTGTAGAAACAGGAGGTAAACATGAATAATACAAAAACAAATATGCTTGAAAAATTGTATTTAATCTTAATCTTCATTTTTCTATATGCACCAATTGCGGTATTGATTGTGTTTTCATTCAATCAATCAAGAATATTTGGTGTATGGACAGGTTTTTCTCTAAAATGGTATGGAGAATTATTTAGAGATAGATATATTATGAATGCAGTTGAAACAACTATTATCGTTGCAATTGTAGCAACAATAATTTCAACCATAATAGGTACACTTGCAGCTGTTGGTTTATCAGAATTTAGAAAAAAAAGTAGAAGATTAATACTTGGTTTAAATGATTTACCAGTATTAAATCCAGATATAGTAATTGCAATTTCCTTAATGGTATTATTTGGAATGTTAAATCTTCCAAAAGGTTTGATAAGATTAATACTTTCACATGTAGCTTTTACAATACCTTATGTAGTTTTAGCAGTTTTACCAAAAGTAAGAATTATGGATAGAAATCTTATTGATGCAGCTTTAGACTTAGGAGCTACACCAATAACAGCATTTTTCAAGGTAGTAATACCCGAAATAAAATCAGGTATAATTGCTGGCGCGATGATGGCATTTACACTTTCAATTGATGATTTTGTAATTTCATTTTTCAATGTTGCTCCAGGAACAAATACCATATCAACTATGATATTTTCAATGACAAAAAAAGGTATAGAACCTACAATTAATGCACTTTCAGCGATAATGTTTGTAGTTGTTTTAATATTACTTATAGCATCTAATTTTTCACAAATTAGACAGTTAAATAAGAAAAAGGAGAATTACATTTAATGAAAAAGAAAATATTAGCTCTTTTATTAGTATTACCATTTGTTTTGACAGCTTGTTCATCAGAAAAACAAGAAACAGTTTCTTTTTACAATTGGGGTGGAACAATTAAAGATGAAGTACTTGTAAAATTCACAGAAGAAACAGGCATAAAAGTTGTATATTCAGAATTTGACGAAAATGAAAATATGTATACAGTAGTAAAAAACTCTCCATCAGATTATGATGTAATAGTTCCTTCAGAATACATGGTAGAAAAAATGATAAATGAAGGAATGTTAAGAGAAGTTGACCATTCACAACTTGAAAACTTTGATGAAATTGGAGAAGCTTTTTTAGATAGAGACTTTGATCCTGACAATAAATATTCAATCCCAATGTTTTACGGTACAGTAGGTATTTTATACAACAAGACAAAAGTAGATCCGGCAGATATGCATGAGTGGGACATATTATTCAATGAAAAATATAAAGGTCAAATTTGGATGCTTGATTCTTCAAGAGATTCAATGGCGCCAGGATATTGGCATCTAGGATATAGTGCAAACTCAACTGATAAAGAACAATTAAAAGAGGTTCAAAAATTAATGATAAATCAAAAATCATTAGTAACTGCATATTTACAAGATGAAATTAAACAACATATGGTAAATAACAATGGTGCAATAGCAGTTGTATACTCTGGAGAAGCAAGAGAAGCTATGGCTGAAAACCCGAATTTAGATTACTATTTACCAACAGTCACAAATCTTTGGATAGACAATTTTGCAATTCCAAAAGATGCTAAAAACTATGAAAACGCATTAAAATTAATTGACTTCTTCTGTAGACCTGATATTGCAGCTATTTCAGGCGATGAACAAGGAACACCAATTACAAAGGCGAGAGATTTAGAACCAGTTAAATCAATTGAACATTTTGAAGTGATTTATCCTGATTTGGATGAAATGGATGAAAAAGAAGTTTATAGTGATTTTGGAGATTTCACAGAAACATTTGAAGATGCTTGGGAAGAAGTAAAGAATAAATAATAAAAAATAATATAAGATAATGATATTGGTGAAATTTCGATATTAAAACTTAAATTAAAATTGTGTCTGTCTTATACAATATTAATATTGCAATCAATTCTAAAGTATTGTTTATTTTGTCAGCATTTAATTATAAAATTATTTTAACAAAGTCATAATACTCAAATTTAGATCTCGTCTTATTTATAGACGAGATTTTTCAATGCAATTATTTTTCTATGATATAATATAAATAATGGAAAGATATTAATATCTAGAGAGGAAAATATGGAATTAAGCATAAAAGAAATCTATGATAAATTTTCTAATGAATTAAAAATTCAAATAGATAATAGCAATAGAAAATTCATTTTATCTACAATAAGAGTTGGAGATAATGGAGGAGCAAAATCCTTTGAAAAATCAATTCTTATAGAAGCTAAAAAATTAGGGGTTGAGATTAGAAATACTTATTTTGAGAAAAATACCCCAAAAAAGGATTTATTAAAATATTTAGAGAAACAAAATAATGATAAAGAAGTCAGCGGAATATTAATATTCACTCCTTTAGAAATAGATTTCAATCAAAATGAAATATTAAATAATATAGATGTTACGAAAGATGTTGATGGTCTTAATATTAAATCTTCTCAAAATTTATTTATTGATAAAAATTATATAAATGTTCCAACAACAGCAACAGCAACTCTTTATTATTTAAAAGAGATTATAGAATTAGCTGGTAAAGACATCTTAATTATCAATAGATCTAATATTATTGGGAAACCATTATTAAATATGCTTATAGACAATGACGCGACGGTTACAATGGCGCATTCCAAAACAAAAAATCTAGAAGAAAAAATAAAAGATTATGACATAGTTGTTTCAGCAATTGGTAGAGCTAATTATTTCAAAAAAATTGAGTTTAAAAAGCATTCAATTTTAATTGATTTAGGCATTTCTGAAAAAGACGGAAAATATTATGGTGATTTTGATTATAAATATTTGGAGAATAAAGAAATTTCATATCTACCATCTTTAAGGGGAATTGGCAGATTAAACGCGAATTTTATTATTAGAAATACATATTTAAATGGAGTAAAAAATGACAGATAAGAAAAAAGTAGTATTAAGTTTAGTTCAACCATCTGGGGAATTGACGATTGCGAATTATTTAGGAGCAATTAAAAATTTTATTAAATTACAAGATGAATATGAATGTTATATTGGTGTAGCTGACTTACACTCAATCACAGTTCCACAAGTTCCTGCAGATTTAAGAAGAAGATCTAAAGAAATAGTTGCAATATACATGGCATTAGGACTTGATCCAGATAGAGTTAATTTATTTGTTCAATCTCACAATACAGATCATTTAAAACTTTATTGGGTTCTAAACAGCATTTCATATATGGGGCAACTATCAAGAATGACACAATTTAAAGATAAAATTGCAAGAGGCGAAGACAATAATAATGCTGCATTATTTACATATCCTGTTTTAATGGCGGCAGATATTTTGGCATACAATGCAGATTTTGTACCAGTTGGAATTGATCAAAAACAACATATGGAGCTTGCTCGTGATTTAGCTATAAGATTTAATAGTAAATATTCTGAAACTTTCACAGTGCCGGATTCAATCATAAATGAAACGACTATGAAAATAATGTCACTAAGAAATCCTGAAAAGAAAATGAGTAAGTCAGATCAAGATAAAAATGCTTCAATTTTCCTTTTTGATGATGCAAATACAATTAAAAAGAAAGTAATGTCAGCAGTTACCGACTCATTGAGTAATTTTGACTACAATGAAGAACAAAAAGGGTTAAAAAACTTAATCGATTTATATTCTGCATTTAGCGATTTTACAACGCAAGAAATTGTTGAAAAATATAAAAATCAAGGTTATGGTGTATTCAAAGCCGATTTAGCAGAATTAATAATTGCAGATTTATCAAAATTTCAAGAAAAATATAATGAAATAATTCAAGATAAAGAAAAAATTGATGATATCCTTATAAAAGGTGCTGAAAATGCTAGAAGAAAAACATCACGTATGATTGATAAAGTATATAGAAAAGTAGGATTTTTACAAATAAAATAAGAGGGAATATGTTAACATACAAACTTATTTCTAAGAAAAATAATATATTAGAATATCAATATTTTCCTCACGGAAAAGATATAAAGATAAGTGGAGGTATTATTCAATTTGACATAGAAAATAAAACCCACATTATAAAATCTGTTGCTCAGCTTGATATTCTAAAGATAATTAAAGAGGAAGAATATTCTCAAATTATAAATCATATCAATGTCTTACGTGAAGAAAATAACGCACCTTTAATTCCTCCACACAAAGGCGATTACGAATATTACGAATTTGCAGATAAGCTTATTAATGAAATAAATTTACAAATATTAAATAATGATATCAAGGATAAAGGAATTGTTTTATGATTATATTATTAATTATTGGGTAATAATAGATTACAGTAATTTTTAGAAATATTAAGGGAGAGTATTATGAAATATGAATTACCAAAATTAAATTATGATTATAACGCACTAGAACCACATATAGATGCACAAACAATGGACATTCATTACAATAAGCATCACGGAACTTATGTTAATAATTTAAATAATGCTTTAGAAGGACATGATGATTTAGCTGATTTAACTTTAGTTGAATTATTATCAAATTTATACAAAGTACCTGAAGATATCAGAACAACTGTTAGAAACAATGGTGGTGGACATTTTAATCATACATTATTCTGGGAGTTATTATCACCAGATAAAACAAAGCCATATGGTGAATTAAAAGAAGCAATCGAAAAAACCTTTGGTTCAATTGAAGAATTCAAAGATGTTTTATCAAAAGCAGCTGCTACAAGATTTGGTTCAGGTTGGGCTTGGTTAGTAGTTAATAAAGATAAAGAATTAGAAGTTATATCTACTCCAAATCAAGACACACCACTTGCAGATGGAATGAAACCAGTAGTGGGACTTGACGTTTGGGAACATGCTTACTATCTAAACTATCAAAATAGAAGACCAGAATACATTAAAGCATTCTTTGAAGTATTAAATTGGAATCAAGCAAATAAAAATTATTTAGAAGCAATTGGAAAATAATATTTTTATTATATTTGCTAAAGAAATAAAAACGGAATTAGATTAAAAATGATTTAAAAATAACTGCTGTAGAAATTTCTACAGCAGTTATTTTTATATGTATTTTATAATTTTGCATTATATATTTATTGAAGATTATAGTTTTTATAAAATTTACTAATTATTATTAATCTACAGAATAATTATCAAAGTAACCTCTAATATAGATTACAGGTGTGCCTTTATCACCTGATCCTGACATTAAATCACAAAGTGATCCGACAAGATCTGTTAATTGGCGTGGAGTCGTGCCTAATTTTTGATTATCTCTACTGTCAGTTTGATTTTTAGTTTGAATTTTTTCTTTCATCGCTTTAATAGCTTCTTCACCAGTTAAATCAGCAAAATCATTATCAGCAAGATATTTCATTTTCACTTCATTTGGTCTTCCAACAAGTCCATCTGTAAAACCTGGAGAAACTATCGGGTCTGCAAATTCCCAAATTCTTCCAACGGGATCTTTAAACGCACCATCTCCATAGATTAGAACTTCGATATTTTTGCCAGTTCTTTTCATGATTTCTTTTTGAACATCATTTACAAATTTCTTAGCTTCTCTTGGGAAAAGTTTTAATGCATTTTCACTTGAGAAGTTTGAACCATATAGACCGTAATCTTCATTGAATCCCGAACCATCGACAGAAGTATTCATTATATCTGCTAGATTGTAAACTTCCTTAATACCTTGAGTAATGAATAAATCCTTTAAGAAATCTCTATCGTGGATATTCGCAATCAGAATGGATTTTGAATTATCTTTAATATCATCTAAATTATTTGAATACAAGATTTCTACTTGATTTTCTGCAAATACAGATTTGTAGATTTCTGTGTAATCAAGACCAGTAAATGGATGGAGATATTTTTCTCCTAGTATATTTATATAATCATCTTCTGTTAAAGTATCTGTGTAAATATTAAGACCCTTTTTCATAATTTCATATCTGTCCATAAGTTGATTACCAACTTCATCATCAGGATATGAAAGATAAATTTTTACTTTTTTTCCAGTCATGGCAATCGCTTTTAAGATGTTTAGGAATCGATTTCTACTTAAAATAGGATGAACAATACTTATTTCATTGCTTAAATATTTAGAATTAATATCTTTTGCAATTTCTTCTAAGGTAACATAATTTCCTTGAGCTCTAGCAAGTAAAGATTCAGTAATTCCTATAATATCAGTATTTTTTACTTCGATATTTTCATCATTAATAACTTCCATAAAGCAGTCAGTTACTATTTTTACTAGATTATCTCCTTCTTTAATGATAGGTAATCTAATACCCATGGCCGTAGTACCAATAAGTCTTGTCATAAAAGCTCCTTAAATATTTTCTAAAATTAATTCAGTTAGTTCTAAAGGTAAAATATATTTACCATTTTTATATGCTCTCATATTTCCACCAGAAATTTCATCTATAAGTAAAATTTCATTGTTTGGATTTAAACCAAATTCTAGCTTAATATCATATAAATCGATGTTTTTTTCTTGAAGTATTTCTTTAATTGCTTTTGAAATTTTCTTTGTTTCTGCAATCAAATAGTCATATTGCTCATTTGTCATAATTTCAAATATTGCAAGAGCTTCTTTGCTAATATTTGGATCTTTAGCATCATCGTCTTTTATTGTGATTTCTGTGAAAGCATCTAAATCTTCGCCTTCTTTAATGTATTTATTGTATCTTCTATAAAAAGAACCTACCGCCTTAAATCTGCATATGAATTCTAAGCCTTTTCCAAATGGTCTAGCTTTAACTACTTCCATAGTGTTATTTTTTAAATCTGATGAAATATAATGAGTTTTAATACCTTTATTATTTAATTTATCAAAGAAAAATTTAGTTAAAGCAAGACCAGCTCTGCCTGAACCCTCAATTGAAAGACCAACTTGATTTTCACCAGGATCAAATACGCCATCTTTACCAGTAACATCATCTTTGAATTTCAAGAGTACATTCCCATTATCTAATTCATACACATCTTTTGTTTTACCCTTATACAAAAGCTTCATAAAAACCCCTTAAAATTAATTTAAAACAATAATTTATTAAAAAGAATTGCCATTTATATTATAATATTAAATTCATATTAATTACAAATAAAGTAATAATAAATTGAAAAAAAATCTATCTTTGCTATACTTAAGCTATAGAAATGAATGTTCAGTTAATTAATAAAGGAGTTAACGATGAAAAGAGTTGCAGTTATTATGGGTTCATCTTCAGATTATGAAACGATGAAAGAAACTTGTAATTTACTAGATAAATTTTCTATACCTTATGATAAAAAAGTTGTAAGTGCACATAGAACGCCTGAACTTCTTTTTGATTTTTCAAAAAATGCTAGAAAAAATGGATACTCATTAATCATAGCAGCAGCTGGTGGAGCGGCTCATTTACCAGGAATGGTTGCATCAAATACCACATTACCTGTTATTGGAGTACCTATAAAATCTAGCACATTAAATGGTGTAGATTCCTTACTTTCAATAGTTCAAATGCCATATGGAGTACCAGTTATGACTATGGCTATTGGAATTGCTGGAGCTAAAAATGCAGCAATTACAGCATTATCTATTTTAGCAATTGATGATAGCGAATACGAAAAGAAATATACTGAATTTAAGAACGAATTGGAACGTATAGTAAAGGAAGATATGCAGATATGATAAATACGATTTTACCTAAAAGCACTATTGGAATTATCGGTGGTGGTCAACTTGGCAGAATGCTTGCAATGTCCGCAAAAGAAATGGGATATAAAATTGCAATGTTAGATACAAGTGAAGACTGCTGTGGTAGAAACTTTGCCGATATTTTTATACATAGTGCTTTTAATGATTTAAATAATATAGAAAAACTTTGTAAATTAAGTGATGTAATTACATTTGAATTTGAAAATATAGATGTAGAAACACTAAAAGCTTTAGAAAAAAAATATAATTTTGTACAGTCCGCTAAATCATTAGCAATTACACAAAATAGACTATATGAAAAAGAATTTGCTAGATCCTTAAATATTCCAACTGTAAATTATTACAAATGGAATGATGAAAATATAGTTATAGACAAAAAATGTTTAATGAAAACATTAACTCTTGGATATGATGGAAAAGGCCAAAGGATAATCGAATCCATAGATGAAATTGAAGAAAATACAATTATTGAAGAATTACTTAATCTTGACAAAGAAATTTCTGTAGTTGCAGTAAAAGATAGAGAAAATATTGAGATAGTTGCAGTTGTTGAAAATGAACATAGAAATAATATACTTTTTAGATCAAATATTCCTGCAAATATCAGCAAAGAAACAGAAAATGAAGCGATTGAATATACTAAAAGAATACTAGATAATTTTGATTATTATGGTGTAATGACAGTTGAATATTTCATAAGCGATAATAAATTAATATTTAATGAAATTGCACCAAGAGTTCATAATTCAGGACATATTACAATGCAATCAGCAAACAAATCACAATTTAGAGCTCATATTGAAGCAATATGCGGTCTTACAGTCGGGAAAATATATAATAAAGAAACTACTATGTATAATATTCTTGGACAAAATGAAGAATATTTTATTAATCTAAAACAAAGAAAACAAGGATATTTACATTTATATGAAAAAAAAGCAAGACATAATAGAAAAGTAGGCCATATGAATTTTGAAGGAAATGTATTTTTGGGGGATATCATTGAATAAGAGAATATTTGTTAAAAAACGTGATGGATATAATAAAGAAGCACAAAACTTAAAAGCAACTATAAATAAAGAATTTAATCTTGATTTATCAAATCTTGATGATTATGTAATATATGATATTTTTGATATTGATGAGAATTTGTTTGAATTAGCAAAAGAAAGAATATTTTCAGAAGTCATGGTTGATGAGGTATTTGAAAATATTGAATTAAATAAAAATCAATATATAGCTTATGAAACATTACCAGCACAATATGATCAAAGAGCAGATTCGGCAATGCAAGCCTTAAGATTAATTGATAATAAAACAAATGCATTTGTAAGATCTGGGAAAATAGTAGTATTTGATAAAAAAATAAATGAAGAAAAATTAAAAGAATTAAAAGAGTTTTTTATAAATCCTATTGAATCACATGAAAAAGATTTAAATATTTTAGATTTTCACATTGACTCAGATGTTAAGCCGATGAAAGATTTAACAGGCTTTGCAAAATATAATGAAGAACAATTACTTGAATTAAAATCGGAACTTTCACTTGCTTTAGAAATAGACGATTTAGTATTTATTCAAGAATATTATAAAAAAGAAGACAGAGAGCCTACCGAAACAGAAATTTACGTATTAGATGTATTCTGGTCAGATCATTGTAGACATACTACATTTGAAACCAGTCTTAAAGAAATTAAAATTGAGTCTGAACTATTTAATAAAGAAATGCAAGAAGCACTTGATTATTATTTGGGGCTTCGTGATGAATTACATATTACAAAACCAGTAAGATTAATGGATATGGCGTCAATTATTGGAAAATATCACACTAAAGTTTTAGCTGATAAAAATATTGAAACTAGTGAAGAAATCAATGCTTGTTCATTTTTCACTGAAATAGAAAACAATGGTAAAACTGAAAAATGGTTAATCCAATTTAAAAATGAAACACATAATCATCCTTCAGAAATTGAACCTTTTGGAGGTGCTTCAACATGTATTGGTGGAGCTATTAGAGATCCACTTTCAGGAAGATCATATGTATATCAAGCTATGAGAGTTTCAGGTTCTGGAAATATTTTGCAAAAGAGGGAAGATACATTAGAAAATAAATTACCGCAAGCAGAAATTTCCAAGCAAACTGCACATGGAAATAGCTCATATGGTAATCAAATTGGCCTTGCAACTACATTTGTAAAAGAAATATATGATGATTCATATATTGCAAAGACTATGGAAGTTGGGGCTGTCGTTGGAGCTGTAAGAGCAGATAATTATAAAAGAGAAAGTTTAAAACCTGGAGATATAGTTGTAATGATTGGTGGTAGAACAGGCCGAGATGGCATTCAAGGGGCTTCTGGCTCTTCGGTAGAACACAATGATGATTCATTAGTTACAGCATCCAGTCAGGTTCAAAAAGGTAATCCAGTAGAAGAACGAAAAATTCAAAGATTATTTAGAAAAAAAGAAGTTACTAAATTAATTAAGAAATGTAATGACTTCGGTGCGGGAGGTGTATCCGTTGCAATAGGAGAACTTTCAGAAGGAATTGAAATTTATTTAGACAGAGTTAAGACAAAATATAAGGGATTAAACCCGACAGAAATTGCAATTAGTGAATCTCAAGAAAGAATGGCTGTTGGAATTGCAAAGGAAGACTATGAAGCATTTGTAAAAGAATGTGAAAAAGAAAATCTAGAATATGTACATGCAGCTACAATTACAGATAGAAATAGACTTGAGATGTACTATAAGGATGAAAAAGTTGTAGATTTCAAAGCTGAATTTTTAGAAACAGCGGGTATTAGAAAGTCAGCAAATGCTAGACTTATAGATAATAATGAAATTAATCCATTTGAAAATAAAGAATTTACAAAGCAAGAAATATTAAAAGAACTCCAAGATTTAAATATTACTAATCAAAAGGGAATGGTTTCCATGTTTGACTCATCTGTGGGTTCTATGACAGTAATGATGCCATATGCTGGCAAAACTAGACTTACACCAGTTCAAGCATCAGTTGCAGCAATTCCAACACTTTATTCAACACCAGACACTGCTACAGTGTTAACATATGGGTTTATACCAAAGATTTCAAAATACTCACCTTTCCTATCAAGTATATATTCAGTATTAATTTCAGTAGCTAAAGTATATGCAATAGGTGGAGATAAAGAAAATATATACTTCTCGTTCCAAGAATATTTTGAAAAATTAGGAAATGATGAAAAGAAATGGGGTAAAGTAACTCAAGCATTACTTGGCTCAATACTTGCACAAAAAGCTTTTGGAAGACCATCAATTGGCGGTAAAGACTCAATGTCAGGTACATTTAATGATTTAAATGTTGTAGAAACATTAATCTCATTTGCATGTGCTCCAGTTAAAATTAAAAATGTAATTACGCCAGAATTAAAAGAACTTGGCAATAAATTATATCTTTTAGATGTAGAAAAGTTTGAGAATTCATTTCCGAATCTTGAAAAATATATTGAAGATTTAGAAAAATTAAATAAAAATATTTTAGATAAAAAGGTAGTTTCTGCATATGTTTTAGAACATGAATCAATCTCATCAGGACTATTAAAAATGGGCATAGGAAATGAACTAGGAGTAGATATTGATGTAGAAAATGTTTTAAACTTTAGACCTGGATCAATATTGATAGAAGCAAATGAAGACATAGATTTTGAATTTTTAGGTGAAGTTTCTAATGAAATTAAGATAAATGGAATAAACTTAAAATATGAAGAAGTTTTTGATTCATATATGAACACTTTAGAAGAAATTTACCCAACATATTATAATTTGGACAAAGGAAATGTTGAAAATATAAGCGTTAAAAGATGTGAAAAAAAATACTACAAAGAAATTGTTGATAATGTAAATGTAGTAATTCCAGTTTTCCCTGGAACAAACTCAGAATATGATACACAAAAGGCATTTGAAGAAGCTGGTGCATGTGTAAAACAAATAGTATTTAGAAATACTAAAGAAGATGATATAGAAAAATCAATTGATGAATTTGTAAAACAAATTGAATATTCACATATTATTGCTTTTCCTGGAGGCTTTTCAGCAGGAGATGAACCAGATGGATCAGCTAAATTCATTGTAAATATTCTTAAAAATGAAAAAGTTAAAAATGCAATTCACAAGCATTTAGAAGATAAGAAATTAATACTTGGTATTTGTAATGGATTCCAAGCACTTATAAAATCTGGACTTATACCATATGGAGAAATCAGAGATTTAGAAAAAGACGATTTAACACTATTCAGAAATGAAGGATTTAGACATGTTTCAGATACTGCAATCACAAGAGTTGCAAACAATACATCTCCTTGGACTCAAGATTTTAATATCAATGACTTACACGAATTAGTATTCAGTCATGGTGAAGGAAGACTAGTTGGAAATAATATTGAAAAATTTAAACATTTAGCAGCATTTCAATATGTTGATAATGAAAAAAACGCAACATTAAATGGTAGATATAATCCAAATGGTTCACTATATGCTATAGAAGGCATGATAAGTGAAGATGGGTTAATTTTAGGAAAAATGGGACATAGTGAAAGATCTGGAGAAAATCTTTACATCACACAAAGTATTAAAGGAAGACAAGATATATTTGTTAATGGTGTAAAATACTTTACAAGGAGAAATTAATAGATGTTTGGTATATGGAATAATAAAGATGCAGCAAATTTAACCTTTTTTGCACTCCATAGTATGCAACATAGAGGTCAAGAAGGTGCAGGAATTGTATCTGGTAATAACAAAATGTTAAAAGGCTATAGAAATATAGGATTACTAACTCAAGTTTTCAACGATAAAAGTATAATAGATAATTTGATTGGAAATAATGCACTTGGTTCAGTGTGGTATTCAAGCAGTCAAACTAAAACAAATCAGAATATAGAGCCACTTCTTTTTAAGTTTTATGATGAACACATTGGAATTACTATGTCTGGTAATTTGATAAATACTTTTTCTTTAAGAAAAGAATTAGAGGCAAATGGAGCAGTTTTTCATTCTTCATCAGACTCAGAGATAATTGTTCATCTTTTGAGAAGAAGTAAAAAAGATAATTTTGAAGAAAAACTAATTGATGCAGTTTCAAAATTAAAAGGTGCATTTTCTATAGTAGTTTTAACAAAAAGCTCCATGTATGGAATTGTCGATAAACATTCATTTAGACCTTTAGTTTTAGGGAAATTAGATAATTCAATATTAATAGCGTCAGAAACATGTGCATTTAATGTGTTAAGAGCTGAATTTATAGATAATATCAAAGCTGGTCAACTAGTTAAGATTGATAATACAGGTTATGAAATAAAATCATATACAGAGCCTGGGAAAATTACAGTTGAATCAATGGAGTTTATCTATTTTGCAAGGCCTGATTCTACAATTTTAGGTAGAAATGTCCATATGGTAAGAAAAAAATCTGGAAATATTTTGGCTAAAGAAAAACCTGTAGATGCAGATATTGTAGTCGGAGTACCAAATTCATCTCTTTCATTAGCTTCAGGTTATGCTGAAGAAATAGGTCTTCCTTATGAGATGGGACTTATTAAAAATCAATACATGGGTCGTACATTTATAAATCCTGTTCAAAATATGAGAGATTTAGCAGTTAAAATGAAACTTTCGGCTTTACCTGATGTTGTAAAAGATAAAAGAGTTGTTTTACTAGATGATTCTATAGTTAGAGGAACTACTTGTAGAAGAATAATAAAGATGTTAAAAGATGCAAAAGCAAAAGAGGTTCATGTAAGAATAGGTTCACCATTAATAATGTTTCCAAGTTTTTCAGGAATTGATATGAAAACATCAAGTGAAATTATTGGAGCAAATAAAACAAAAGATGAAATTTGTAGGGATCTTGGGGCTGATTCATTAGAATTTCTATCGATTGAAGGTCTTGAAAATGCAATTGGGCTTGATATTGATAATGACCAAATGGGAATATCTTTAGATATATTCAACGCCTCATATATTGATGGTTTGGGCGATAATGAAGAGAAATTTAATCAAGAATTGACTGATATACAAAAAGAGTTTTTAAGAAATAAAGAGGTTAAAAATGAGCATTAAATATCAAGAATCGGGAGTAAGTCTTGAAAAAGGCTATGAATCAGTTGAAAGAATAAAAAAACATGTTGAAAAAACTAAAAATAAAGGAATGATGTCAATGATTGGAAGTTTTGGCGGCGCATTCGATTTAACTGCTTATGGATTTAAGAGTCCAGTTCTTGTAAGTGGTACAGATGGTGTTGGTACTAAATTAAAATTGGCATTTGAACTAGATAAGCATGACACAATAGGTATAGATGTTGTTGCAATGTGTGTAAATGATGTACTTGCTCAAGGTGCAATACCTTTATTTTTCTTAGATTATCTTGCAGTAGGGAAAAATAACCCTTCTCAAATTGAACAAATTGTTAAAGGTGTTTCAGAGGGATGTATACAATCAGATATGGCTTTAATAGGTGGGGAAACAGCAGAAATGCCAGGATTTTACAAAGAAGGCGAATATGATATTGCAGGTTTTTGTGTAGGTGCTCAAGAAAAAGATTTACTTATTTCTTCAGAAAATACTGAAGCTGGTCAAATTGTAATAGGCGTAAAATCATCAGGATTCCATTCAAATGGTTTTTCACTTATAAGAAAAATCATATCTGATAATAATATTGATTTACATGAAGAATTTGAAAATTCAACAGTTGGGGAAACTTTACTCAAACCTACAAGAATATATGTAAAAGAAATACTTCCTTTGATGGAGAAAATTAATATTAAAGGAATTTCTCATATTACAGGTGGCGGATTTTATGAAAATCTTCCAAGATGTCTAAAAGATGGATTAGGTATGAAAATCAATAAATCTTCATATAAAGTTCCTCAAATATTTAGATATATTCAACAAAAAGGTCAAATAAATGAAGATGAAATGTATCAAGTATTTAATATGGGTGTTGGTTTAGCAATTGTGGTAGATAAAGATGATGTTAAAACGGTACTTGATATGGTAAATGATAGCTTTGTATTAGGTGAAGTTACAGATAAAGAAGGAATAGAATTACTATGATAGATATAGCTATTTTTGCTTCTGGTACAGGATCAAATTTTGTAAATCTTGTTAAAAATAAAGAGCTTAAAGATTATTGTAATATAAGAATATTAATTTGTGACAATCCAAATGCTAAGGTAATAGAAAGAGCTATTGATTTAAATATTGATACATTTGTATTTAATCCAAAAGAATATAATAGCAAAAAAAAATATGAAGATATGATTCTTGATAAAGTAATGGATACGGATTATATAGTTTTAGCTGGTTATATGAGAATACTTTCTTCATATTTCTTAGAAAAATATCATGGGAAAATTATTAATATCCATCCATCTATACTTCCTTTATATAAAGGAATTAATTCAATTGAAAGAGCATATAATAATAAAGACTCTGAAATTGGAGTTAGCATTCACTATGTAAATGAAGAAGTTGATGGGGGAGAAATATTAGCACAAGACAAATTTAAAGTAGACTATAAAGAAAGTTTAGATGAAGTAACAAATAAAGTTCATCAATTAGAACATAGACTATATCCTGAGACATTAATAAATATTTTTAAGGAGTATAAATGAAAAAGGCATTAATTAGCGTAAGTGACAAGACAAATATTGTAGAATTTGCTAAAGGGCTTATAGAAAATAATTATGAAATCATTTCTACTGGTGGAACTCTTAAACATTTAAGAGATAACGATATCAATTGCATCAGTATAGATAATTTTACTGATTTTCCTGAGATTTTAGAAGGTAGAGTAAAGACCTTACATCCTAAAGTTCATGGCGCTCTTCTTTCAAAAAGAGATGATGAAAATCATATAAAAGAAATCAAAGAAAATAATATAGAATACATAGATTTAGTTTGCGTAAATCTATATCCATTTGAAGAAACATTAAAAAAAGAAAATGTTAAAGATGAAGAAATTATTGAAAATATAGATATTGGTGGACCAAGCATGCTAAGATCTGCTGCTAAGAATTTTAAATATGTAACGGTGGTTACAGATATTTCTGATTATCAAGTGGTTCTTGATGAAATAGCTAAAAATGGAGATACAAGTCTTGAAACAAGAGCATATTTAGCAGCTAAAGTCTATAATAAGACAGCATATTACGATTCAATAATTGCTAAATATTTCAATCAAAAATACAATTTAAATCCTGAAAAAATAATATTAACATTCACAAAGGAAAATAATCTAAGATATGGTGAAAATCCTCATCAATCTGCAACTCACTATATAGACGATAATAACACATCTTATGCGCTTCAAAATGCTGAACAATTACATGGAAAGAAGATGTCATATAACAATATTCAAGATGCAAGTGCAGCTCTTGATATACTTCAAGAATTTGACGAAACAGTCTGTGTAGCTCTAAAACATATGAATCCATGTGGGGTTTCACTAGGAGAGACTGTATATGATGCATATATGGGTGCATATAATGCAGATCCAGTTTCGATATTTGGTGGAATTGTGGCTATAAATGGCAAAGTTGATGTTAAAACTGCTGAACAAATGCATAAAATATTCTTAGAAATTATCTTAGCTGAAGATTATGAAGATGAAGCTTTAGATATATTAAAGTCTAAAAAGAATTTAAGAATATATAAAATTCCAAGAAAAAATAATAATAATCCAAAATTAATCAAATCTGTAAGAGGAGGAATTTTAGTTCAAGATTATGATGACAAACTAGTCGACGAAATAATTACAGTAACAAAGAAACAAGTTAGCCAAGAGAAAATTAAAGATTTACTATTTGCATATAAGATTGTAAAACATGTTAAATCAAATGCTATAGTTTTAGTTAAAAATGGACAAACCATAGGAGTTGGAGCAGGTCAAATGAACAGGGTTGGTTCTTGTCAAATTGCTTTAGAACAAGCTGGTGAAAAGGCTAATGATGCGGTACTTGCTTCGGATGCATTTTTCCCAATGCGAGATAGTGTTGATTTAGCAGCAAAATATGGAATTTCTTCAATTATTCAACCAGGTGGTTCAATCAAAGATCAAGAATCTATATCTGCTTGTGATGAAAATGGTATTTCAATGGTATTTGTTAAAATGCGTCACTTCAAACATTAATAAAATTTAAGGAAATGATATGGCAAAGATTTTAGTTGTTGGAAATGGTGGTAGAGAACATGCCATCGCAGAAAAATTATATAGTGAAAATCATGAAATATTTATGCTTGGTCATAATCCAGGTGTTTTAAAATTTGGAAAATGTATAGATATTAAAGAAGAAGAAATATCTAGATTTTGCAAAGATGAAAAAATTGATTTAGTCTTTATAGGTCCTGAAGCTTTTCTTGTTAATGGTTTAGTTGATAAAATAGAGTCAAAGGGAATTAGAGTATTTGGCCCAAGGAAAAACGCAGCAATTCTTGAAGGAAGTAAGGCTTTTTCAAAAGATTTTATGAAAAAGTATAATATTCCTACTGCTAAATATGAAATTTTTAATGATATAGAAAAGGCTTTAGAATATCTTAAAGATTGCAATTTTCCTATAGTTATCAAAGCTGATGGAATTGCCGCTGGAAAAGGGGTGTTAATTCCATATAGCTATAATGAAGCTAAAGATAACTTAGAAGACATAATGCTTCACAAAAAATTTAATAGTGCCGGTGACACAATAGTTATCGAAGAATTCTTAGAAGGTGAAGAATTTTCATTAATGGCATTTGTATCAGGTGAAAAAGTTTATCCTATGAAAGTTGTTCAAGACCATAAGAGAGCATTTGACGGAGACAAAGGTTTAAATACAGGAGGAATGGGTGTATGTATGCCTATTAAAAATATAAAAGATAGCGATATTGAAGAAGCTATAGAAAAGATTATTTTACCTACAGCAAAGGCGATGCTTTATGAAGGGAGAGAATTCAAAGGAGTTCTATTTGCAGGACTTATGAAAACTATATCAGGACTTAAAACTATTGAATACAATGTAAGATTTGGTGATCCTGAATCAGAAATTGTCCTACAAAGCCTAAAGACAAGTCTTTATGATATCTCAAATGCAATTATAGATGGCAAAGATATTGAAATAGAATGGGATGATAAGGCACGTGTAGGGGTAGTATTAGCCTCAAAAGGATATCCAGAATCTTTCGAAAAAGGTTTTGAAATTAAAGGATTAGAAAATATTAGTTCGAAAATCTATCATATGGGAACAAAAGAAATAAATGGTAAGATCTATACAAACGGTGGAAGACTACTTTTAATTTGTGATGAAGCTGATACATTAGAAGAAGCTATTTCAAAAGTTTACGAAAATATTGAAAAAATAGAATGTGACAATATTTTCTATAGAAAAGATATTGGACATTTTTCATTAAAATAGTAGGAGTAAAAATGAAGACAGATTATGAAATTTCTTTAGAAGCTAAAAAAATTAAAATATCAGAAATTGCTTCAAGAATAGGAATAGATAATGACAATTTAATAAGTTATGGTGATTACAAAGCAAAGATTAAATTTGAAGATTTTGATAATTTATCAAAAAATCTGGTACTTGTTACCTCAATCAATCCAACATCAACAGGAGAAGGAAAATCTACAGTTACAGTCGGACTTTCAGATGCATTAAATTTAATGGGAAAGAAATCTATAGTAGCTCTTAGAGAACCATCATTTGGTCCAGTACTTGGTAGGAAAGGTGGTGCTACAGGAGGAGGCTATGCTCAAGTAGTACCTATGGATGAAATAAATCTCCATTTTAATGGAGATTTACATGCAATTACCTCAGCTCATAATGCAATTATGGCATTAATAAATAATCACATTTTCCAAGGAAATGAATTAGATTTTGAAAAAGTTCAATTTAATTATGTATTGGATATGAATGAAAGAGCTCTTAGAAATATCAAAATTAATGCAGGTAAAAATGATGAAAGAGATTCTGGTTTTGAAATAACTGTTGCAAGTGAAATAATGGCAATTCTTTGTCTTGCCGAAAATCTTTCAGATTTAAGAGAAAAAATATCAAATATTTTGATTGGATTTAATAAATTAAATGAACCAATATATATCAAAGATTTGGGAATAGAGGGAGTTGTGACAGCAATCCTAAAAGATGCTCTAAATCCAAATTTGGTTCAAACATTAGAAAACAATCCTGCAATTATACATGGTGGTCCGTTTGCAAATATTGCTCATGGATGTAATTCAGTGATTGCAACCAAAACAGCACTTAAATACGGAGACTATGTAGTTACAGAGGCAGGTTTTGGTGCAGATCTTGGTGCAGAAAAATTTTTAGATATTAAGTGTAGAAAATCTGGACTTAGACCAAAAGCTGCAGTAATAGTTGCAACAATAAAAGCGTTAAAACTTCATGGTGGAGTTTTAGAAGAAAATCTAAAAGTTGAAAATCTAGATGCGCTAAAATCTGGTATAGAAAATATCGAAAAACATATAGAAAATATGAGAAAATACAATTTACCAGTTATTGTTGCTCTAAATAAATTTACTTCTGATACAGAGAATGAAATTGCATTAATGGAAGAATGGGCAAAATCAATAGGTATAGAATTTTCACTTACAGAAGTTTGGGAAAAAGGTGGAAATGGTGCTATTGATTTAGCAAATAAACTTGTAAATATAGTTGAAAACAATAATAAAGAATTAGAGTTTATTTACAAAGATGAAGATAGTATAGAAGATAAAATTAACATAGTTGCAAAAGAAATCTATGGAGCTAAAGAAGTAAAATTCACAGACCAAGCAAGAGAAAAACTATCATTAATTGAATCCCTAGGATTTAATAATCTTCCAATTTGTATAGCAAAGACACCAAATTCACTCTCAGATAATCCTAAATTAATAGGTAGACCTATTGATTTTGAAATTACAGTTACCGACTTAAATATAAGATCTGGAGCTGGCTTTATAGTAGTTTATCTGAATAAGGTATTAACAATGCCAGGACTTCCAAAAGTTCCCAATGCATTGGCAATTGATGTTGATGAAAATGGAGATGTAATTAATCTTTACTAGTTTGTATCATATTATATCAAGGGAGTATTTGAAAATATAATTTTAGTTAAAGTTAATAATTATTGACTTTCTATTAGTTTTAATAATGAAGAATGGAGCTTAGTAGCTGATAAATATAGAAATTTTATAATAAGTGTATCTGAATAATAAGAATATAAATGAAAATAGGAGATAGAGATGAAAAATATTTAGAGTAATATTTTTTAATCTTTATGCTCCTATTTTTTTGAACCTTTTTATAAAGATGATAAGTATAGTTCTTAATCAAAATATTAAGGTATGTAGTATATTATTTGATTGTATACGTTTTCATTGATATAATTATAGTAAATAAACTGATAGAAGGAATCTAATGAAGAAAAAACATTTTATAACTTTATTATGTATACTTATTATGGTATTTGGTGGAGTTACATAAGCAAAAGTCACTACTCTTTGGAGAGTAACATCGACAACATATGTAACCAGTGAACATGGAGACAATTATTTTGCTGATACATATTATGGCATTGCATCAGTTAGAGGAGCAGACCGTGTAAAAATAAATCACATGATTTATTATTATAACTGGACAAGAATTGTATATGATGTTCAGGGAGAGATTTATTCTACTACAGCACCGTCATATGGAAAAGATCATCCTAATCAAGTTATACGTACGATTACCGTTAAAGATAAATGGAACTTTGGATCAAAAACTACAGCTACTGCTGAGGCTTCTAAAAAACTTAGGAAGTTATTTTAATTCATAAGGTGATAGTATGATGTTAAATGAAAGTGAAAAAATAGATTCTATAAAGCTTATAGATGGTCAAAGTATAATAGAAGATGTTGAAATACTAAATGAGGGGAAAGATAGACTAAATATTAATTAGTTTATTAAAATTATGAAATTAAATAAAAGCGTTTATTCATTAATTTTTATAGCGAATTTGGCCTTTTTAATGGGATTTAATTATTTGATAGAAGCGGCTTCTTATGATAATAAATATAATATGCCTAAAAATTATTTAGAATTTGAAAAGGTAAATAAAGCAAATTTTAATTTAGATGAATTAAAAGGTAAACAGATAAATGTAATTGCAGAAACGGATGATGAGGAGATTATAGGATTATATGATCCTGAATATAAATATTACTTAGAAACTTCAAAGATTCTTAGTGCAGTTGTATTTAGATATTTTTCAAATGATGATTATATGCAAAATAAAAATGCAAGTATTTATATTGGTTCTGTAAAAGAACTTATGCAAAAATCTGAAATAGATTTAACTTCTTTGGAGAATAGATTTAATACGGAAATAATAAATTATTTTGATTATGATGCCTCTATTTGTGAGGATCATGTAGTTTTAGTTAAAAATCTATTTTCAATCGATTCCAATAAAATAACTAAATTATATGTATTTAGTGAAAATGGAGATATTGATTCTTCTACAATTAATTTATTAAAATCAAATTTTAAATTGATTAAAAATGGTAATTTTAAAATGTTGAAAGACGCGTTTAATATATTTTTATTTGGTAGATTGTATGAAAGAATG
>JAEZZB010000022.1 GCA_023442495.1 Bacillota bacterium | reverse complement strand
TTGATACCGATACTTATACGCAAATCAATTATCAAAATAAACCTGTTAGAGTTACTCCATTAAAATATAATGGTTTTGTAAAATACATTTTTAATATGTCCGAAGGCTTGCCAGGCTACATGATGGTTGACATCGTTGATGGTAAAACTAGTTTAGTTAAACTTCAAGATAAAATTAAAATTTCAAAACAAGACTATTTATTTAGAAATATCTATAGATTCACACGACTAAGATATCCAAGCAAAATATTTTTCGAAGCAAATTTTGAAATAGATGATAATGGAGTTCCTTATTGGGTAATTCCAACATACAAACCATCCATATTCTTTTTTGATGCTTTAGATGTTGAGGGTGCAATAGTAGTAAACGCCTCAAATGGTGAACATGATTATTATAAGAAAAATGATATTCCTCAATGGATTGATAGAATTTACAATGCAGATAAACTAATCGAACAACTAAACTGGAACGGTTCATTAAAAGATGGATATATTAATTCAATATTTGCACAAAAAAATGTTTTAATGACAACTAAAGGCTACAATTATTTAGCACTTGATGATGATGTATACTTATATACAGGATACACTTCTGTTGCTGCAGATGAGTCAAACGTTGGATTCGTCCTTTCAAATCTTAGAACAAAAGAAACAAAGTTTTATCCAGTTTCATCTGCCGAAGAATTTTCAGCAATGGAATCTGCACAAGGTGAAGTACAAGAAAAATCCTATAAAGCTACATTCCCGTTATTGTTAAATATTGACGGAAGACCGACCTATTTCTTATCACTTAAAGATAATGCAGGTTTGATTAAGCTATATGCATTTATAGACGCTCAAAACTATCAAAATGTCGCAATCGGAAATACTGTCGAACAGGCGATGGTAAACCACTTATCTTCAAATGTCGGAATAATTCCTGACGAAAACGAAGTTAGTGAAACATTAGAAAATCAAGGCTTAATTATGGAGAAACATGAAGTTACCATAGATGGTAATACTTTCTATTATTTCCAATTAGAAAATAATCCAAAAGAAATATACGTCGCTTCAATTAGCCTTTCACCAAAACTTCCATTCAATGAATATAAAGATATAAAATTCAAATATCAAAAACAAGGTAATGTAAATCATGTAATATTTATTGAAGAGTTGAAATAGTATTTATTAATACAATACACCTTTGATGATAATAAATTTTTAATTATTTTCAAGAGTGTTTAAATTTTTTGATATTAAAATTCAATTTAAAAATTATAATGATAAAACATATATTAAGGAAGGTATATCATGATAGAAAAATTAAAAAATTTATTACAAAATGATTTAATTACATTTTCAGTTCTTTATAGAATTATTCAACAAGAACACGAGTATCTAGAATCTGATTATGAAAATTATATTATTTGTTATTCTGAAAAACCATATCCTATCTGGCTTTGGACTAAAGAAAATATTTCTGATGAAAAATTAAATGAAGCAATAAGTAAATTGATTGCTAAATATCCCCTAAGTAATGGATTTACTTACAATGTGAGAAAAGAAATCGCAAATAAAATTCCTAATTCTGAAATTAGAATATCAATGATTTCTTATACACTAAATGAATTAAAGAATATTAATTATGTTAATGGTAAAACTAAAAAAGCTACTATGGATGATTTTGCATTAGTCACTAAATATATGAACAATTTTTATAAAGAAGCCTTTCAAGATTTAAGAAATGATTTAGACGAATATGAAATTAGAAAAAAAGCTTTAAATGGAATAAATAAAGGAGAATTTTATTTATTTGAAAATATTGAAGGTGTAAAAGTTGCATTAACTAAGCTTTCATATGATAAAGACACTGCTCATATTGGCTATGTGTATACAGTACCTGAATTTAGAAGAATGGGTTATGCTGAAAGTTTGGTACATTTTCTTTGCAAAATGGCTCTTGAAAAAAATTTTACACCAACACTATATGCTGATGAAAGTTATATTGCATCAAATAATTGTTATGTCAAGCTAGGATTTAAAAAAAGAGGTTCTATTGTGGAATTAAAAAGTAAATAATTTATAAAATTAAATTCAAAAATTTAAGATATGATAAAAAACCAATATCCAATTAAATGCTAAAGGATTGTATAAATTATAAAAAAATCTCCGCTAAGGGGAGATTTTTTTATAATCAAAATTTATTACTTTTCACAAAAACTTCAATTGCATATTATTCGTTTATATTATCAAAGGTTTAATATATACTAAATAAATTTAACTAAATTCTGCAGCATATATTGCAAGTTTTTTCTGGGAATAGCTACATTAAATCTTTCATAACCCTCACCTTCTTCTCCAAATACATGTCCTTTACTTGGAAATATATCAGCATTTAGAAGTAATTTTTCAAGCTCTTTTCTATTTTTATTAAGAGCATTAAAATCTATCCACATTAAATAAGTTCCTTCAGGGTCATTTGTTTTAATCTTTGGACAATTATCTTTAAAAAAGTCTTTAACAAACTTTTGATTTGAGCAAATTACATCTATTACTTCATCAAGCCATTCTTCACAATTATTATATAATATTTCACAAGCTTTAAAACCTATCATACTTACATGATTTACTCCCATTTTTTGAGCATATTCTATGAATTTTTCACGTAAATCTTTATTTTTTATAATTATATTAGAAAATCCCAAACCTGCTACATTGAATGTTTTTGATGGTGCAGTACAAACTATTGTTCTTTCAGCAATTTCATCATTAATTGATGCAAATACTGTATGTGTGTTGCCATTGCATATTAAATCATTCCAAATTTCGTCACTTATTACAATTAAATCGTTTTTTAGACATATGTCAGATAATTTTTGTAATTCATCTTTAGTCCATACTCTTCCTACAGGATTATGAGGACTACAAAATAGAAGAATCTTATTTTCTGATTTTTTAGCTTCTTCTTCGAAAGCGTCAAAATCTATGTAAAAATGGTAATTAGAATTTATAAGAGGTACATTAATGACTTTTCTATTTAATTTTTCAATTGATACTACAAATGGATGATATACTGGCTGAAATATGATAACACCTTCATTTTCTTTTGAAAATGCTGAGATAGATGCTGAAATTGCATTTACTACACCTGCTGTATTTACTATCCATTCTTTTTCTATTTTCCAATTATGTCTTTTTCTATTCCAATTTACTACTGATTCGAGAAATTCATCTGTTTGACCTGTATAACCAAATATAGGTTTCGTTTTAATATATTCAGCTAATTTTTCATATAAACAATTCGGACTCCTAAACTCCATATCAGCTACAGATAATGGAATTGTCATATTTGAAACATCAAGCTTTTCATTATACATTCCATCCCATTTATATGAACCTGTATTTTTTCTTGATATAAATTCATCAAAATTACTTTTCATATTAATCTCCTTATATTAAATTTTATATATTTAAATATTATTTTTATGTAATTTATATAAAAAAATAATTATTCATAACTTTATAAAAACAATCGTTTGATTTATAATAAATTGTATCACATTGTGATGATTGATTAAAAAATAATTATTAAATATGAACAGGAAATATAATGAATAAAAAATATTTATTAGAGGGTCCAGTACTAAAATCCATTTTAATTTTAGTCGGTCCCCTTGTTATTAGTAATTTAATGCAGCAATTTTACAATATCGCTGACACAATAATAGTAGGTAAATTTGTAGGTGCAAATGCTCTTGCAGCAGTTGGTTCTTCGTTTACTTTTATGGTTTTTTTAACATCGATAATTTACGGACTGTGTCTTGGTTCAGGAAGTATATTTTCTATCTATTTTGGACAAAACAACAACAAAAAACTAAAACAAGCAATATATTCATCATTCACACTTATCATTGTATTAAGTATAAGCCTAAATGTCACTGCTTATTTGTTAATTGATAATATAATATATTTGCTAAATGTCCCTAATGAAATATATTCAATGATGAGAGAATATTTATTTGTAATATTTTCAGGCATAACTGCAACTACATTATATAATTTTACTGCTTCAGTTTATAGATCACTTGGCGATTCAAAAACACCGATGATTTTCCTATCAATTTCTGTAATATTGAATATTATATTAGATTTAGTATTTATAAAGATTTTTAAATGGGGTGTTTTTGGTGCAGCCTTTGCCACAGTTATATCTCAATATATTTCAGGTCTTGGATTATTTATTTATGCGTATTGGAAATTAAAAGAATTTAGATATACAAAGAACGAAAATTTGGTAAAAATTAGTTTTATAAAGACTATTGGCCAATATTCATTAATAACTTCTCTTCAACAATCAATAATGAATTTTGGAATTTTAATGATACAAGGACTTGTTAATTCATTTGGTACTTCAGTGATGGCAGCATTTACAGCAGGAGTAAAAATAGATGCATTTGCATATCTTCCAGTTCAAGACTTTGGAAATGCATTTTCAATATTTGTATCTCAAAATTTTGGTGCTGGCAAAAAGGAAAGAATTAAACAAGGATTTAAATTAAGCGTAATTACTTCAGCTTTGTTTTCAATATTAATTTCAATTATAGTTTACTTATTTGCACCACAACTCATAGCACTATTCCTTGAAAATCCTGACTCATCAATTATTAGTGTAGGTACAAATTACTTAAGAACCGAAGGTGCTTTCTATATTGGAATTGGTTGGTTATTTTTACTTTATGGTTATTATAGAGCGATAAAGAAACCTACAATGTCATTAGTTTTAACAATATTTTCATTAGGTACAAGAGTAGTACTTGCTTATGCTCTTTCTTCAGCATTTGGAACATCGGCAATATGGTGGTCAATAGTTATAGGTTGGTTCTTAGCAGATATGATTGGGTTTATTTATTATATTAAAGTTAAATTAGACTGATTAGTTTTTTTCATTGCTTATAAGTATTAAAGACATATAAAACATAATCTTATAATATAAATTATCAATAAATTAATAAAATATCAGCTATTTAATTAAATTATATTATATGAATTGGTAGCAAATTGTTTTTCCAATTTGCTACCAAATATTAATTCTTTTTATAGAGTCCATTCTCATTTAATTCATAAATAGTATCAAAAACCTTTTCTATAAATTCTCTATCATGAGAAACCGCTATTATTGCTCCTTTGTATTCTTTCAATGCTTCAATTATTTCCGGTTGAGAAAGTGGTGATAAATTTCTTGTAGGCTCGTCAAGAATTAGAACTTGAGCCTTTTCAAGATTCATTTTTGCAAAAAATAATTTTGCCTTTTGACCACCTGATAATTTGTTTATATTTCGATACATCTCTTCTCTTTTGAAATTAAGACTTCCTAAAAACAATGAGATTTTAGTATGTTCTTCTTTTGTATATTCTTTTGACAAATAGTCAATTGCTGAAATATTTTTCTTTTCAAATTCAAAATATGATTGTGGCATATATCCTACTTTAACATTTAGCGACATAAGCTCATCATATATTTTTCTTATTAATGTTGTTTTGCCTATACCATTTTTCCCGATAATACATATATGCTCTGGCCCAGTAATCTTTAGATTAATATTTTTAGCTAATAGCTTATCACACACTTTAAGTTCATCAAGTTTAAAATCAAGTATGACTTTACCGTTTGGAACTACTATATTAGAATCAAAAAATATATTTATTGCTTCTTCATAATCAGGTTCTTTTGTAAGATTTGCTTCTTCTTTTTCTAGTCTTTTTCCTATAGATTTAACTGTGTGCATTTTATCTTTTAAATTCTTTCCTTGAACATCATTTTTCGTTCCTCTTAATGCTGATTGAACCGAATCATGAACTCTTTTGTATCTATCAACTTTTTTAGAAAATTCCTCATGTTCTTTTTGTGATCTATTTGTCTCATTAATTATAAATTGTTCTCTTTGATTTATATATTCATCATATGAGCCATTATAAATTGAATATTTTGACTTAGTTCGTCTTAAAATTTGTTCTAAATGAATAATTCTATTTGCTACTTTTTTAAGTAAATTTGTATCATGTGATACAAAAATTAATGGAATATCCATTTCTAACATAAATTTTTCAAGAAATTTTAATGATTCAAAGTCAAGATCATTGCTAGGTTCATCAAATATAAATATAGTCGGATTTTTCATCATTTCAACTAAAAGTACAAATTTTATTTTTTCGCCACCTGAAAGATTTTTAATCTTTATATCATTTGTAAGAATATCATCATCTAGATTAAATAAATTTAAATATTTATATAATTGATTATAATCTATATATTCATTTAACTGATATTTTGACATATACTCTTGAGTACTTAATTCCAGATTTTCATCATCTATAGATTGTGGTAAATATGCAATTATGTCATTTTCCTTAAATATTTCACCCTTTACTTCACAAAAATCTTCAATCTTTTTTCTATCTAAAATAGTCTTTAATAGCAAAGATTTTCCATTTCCTTCTTCTCCTATTAAACCAAGCTTATCACCTTGATTTAATGTAAGATTAAAATCTTCTATTATTGTTCTATTATCTTCCATTAAATTTATAGTTAAATTCTTTATTTGTAACATATTTCCTCCTTTGAGATATGCCACATAAAAAAATCCATTCACAAATGTGAACAGACTTCCATTGAAATGAATCAATCATATTCACAATATGGCACACTAAAACAAGCCTAATAAGGCTAATAGTAATAAATCTTCCATATTGCTTATATTATCATTGATCCTTTTCTCCTTTAGATTACTAATTATATTATATCAGAATAATTAAAATTTACTAAGTATTTTGTAATAAATTTTAACTCTATATATAATCATATTTAATCAAGAATTTTATTTATGAGTTTAGATATATTAACAATACTTTATGATTATTAGCATAATAAAATTTTTTTTATATATCTTTTTATATAATATTTTGTTTTCCAACATGAATATCTCTTATCTTCTCCATCAAGTTCAATTCCATTTCAATCTCCTTATTATATGGAAAAGTCTTAGATATTTTCAAGCGAATATTCAGCGACTACATTATCTTTATCTCTGCAAATTAGTATTCCTATTGTTTGATTATCACTATTTGATTTCATATTCTTATTTACAGCTGTTACATAAAAATTGAGTTGACCTGCAAATTCCGGCTTAAATTTTTCTGTCTTTAATTCTACTACAACATAGGAGTGTAGTTTAACATGATAGAAAAGTAAGTCCATATAAAAATCACTTTCTCCAACCTTGATATGAACTTGCCTATCGATGTAAGAAAATCCTGTACCTAGTTCCAAAAGAAATGAAGTTATTTGATTTATTAATGCTTCTTCCAACTCTCTTTCATCATATTTATCAATTATTGTTAGAAAATCAAAGTTGTATGGATCTTTTATTGTTTGCTTAGCTAATTCAGATTGGACAGCCGGTAATCTATTATCAAAATTAGTAACTGCATTCCCAACCCTTTTATATAAATCTCCATCAATCTGATGTTCCAATACCGTCCTGCTCCATCCATTTTCAATAGACTTATCTATATAAAACAAAGCCTCTTTGACATCTTTACACTTATACATAATCCTTTGATTATGTCTCCAAGGAATACTTTTTATTCTTCTTTCAACATCCGATAATTGGGTTACAGCTTGTAACCCAATTAGGTAATCATTATAAAAGTTATACCAATATCTTATGTGTTTTAAGTTTACGGCTGAAAATCCTCCCATGTCTGGAAATTCTTTTCTTAAATCACTACTCAATAATTTTAGAAAACTATCACCCTAAGAATATTGCTTTTGTTTTTCAACAATTTCTTTCCCCAAGTTCCAATACAAATCAAGCAACTCATATTTAACTTTTACTGCTGCTTTTAATTGACTGCGTCTAACTTTTTCCTTTAAATCTAAAAGTAATTTTTTATATTCACTATCTCCTATAATAGCTAAATCTTTTTTATCCATTCTAATCACTCCAATCTGATTCTTTATTTTATTCTATTTCTTACACCAATGGTGGGAGTTTTAATTTTTTATCATAATCAGCTTACAGTAAACAAGCTCATTTTATCATTACACATTTAGTTTAATTAATGTGATTATACCAAAAATGTTAAATCTTTTCTATCTCTCCCTCTCTCTATATATCTATCTCTATATCTTTCTCTATCTCTATCTCTTGTCGGACATGGGTTGGACTCATCAAGGACAATGTCCTCTGTTTATTTTGTCTGTATCTTCTTTTTTTCTCTGCCCAGGCTGTTTCTGATCCGATTAAGTTTGGTATTTCAGTTAAATAGTATTCATCGTTTTCTGTTACAAATTCTAGTAAGCTTTGATTGATTAAATAATTAACCGTAACCATTACATCATCGTCTGTTTCATCTATGGTTAGTGCTAACTCTTTTATAAAATCACTTTCTACTCCGTCATAATAGAGTTTGCCCTCATCTTTTAGGCTTAGTAGTAGAAGTTTTAGGTAGATTATCGTGTAGGTATCTCCTCCCGATATTCTCCTTAGTCTTTTTATCCTTTTGTCTGTGAAAAATTCTTCTTTTAATTTTATCCAATAATATCTTTTGTTTGTTGCCATATCTGTTCCTTTCTTGATTTTCGATAATCGAAATTCTTGATTTCCGATTTTCGGAAGTCTTGTTATTGTGGTTATTTAAGGGTGTAACTTTTCGTTACTCCCTTAGATTTCTCTGGTCATATCTTTTTTGCTTGGTTTTACTTTTTCTTTTACTTTTCTTTTGACTTTTTCTTTTGTCTTATCCTTGCTCTTTGATATGTCTTTGTATTTCTTTATTTGTTTTAGGATACTTTCTTTTTCTTTTTTATTTTCCTTGGCTATGACTTGTTTAAAGGCATATTCCATTACTTTTACGTCTTTGGCTTGGAAGAATATTTCATAGTTTTTTGTTTCTTTGTTTTTCATTACTGAAAAACTTACTCCAAGTTTGTTTAGTTCTTTTTTTAAGTCTTTGAGGTCGCTTTGATCTATGCTTATATTTTCTAGTTGTCCTTTTTTGTAGAGGTCTTTTATTTTCATTTCATCGCTCATAAGGCTTTTTAGGGTTCCGTTTGCTTTTTCTAAAGTTTCATTCATCTTTTTTCTTGCTTCTTTGTCTAAGTTGATTGATTCTTTTGCTGCCTTTATTGTGTATGTTATTATGGTTTGTGCTGCTTGACCTGCTTCTTTGCTTATTTCTTCGTTTATCATGTTTTATCTCCTTTGTTTGAATTAAAAAAGGAAAGTATAGGCTTTGATTTTTCTATACTTCCCTTTGATTGTTTTTATTTTATTGTTGTTGGTGGTGGAATGCTTTATTTTGATGTTTTTATAGCTTTCTTAGGTCTTTGTACCTTTTATTGTTTTTCTGCTCTTATTTTACTTTTCCACCTTTAGTAGTTTGTGTGTGTTCTTTTGTCTGATAGATAGTTTTTCATGTTGGAATATATAATCTGTATTTCTTCATTGTTCATCGCTTTTATTTATTCTGTGCTTTTGTATATTTTGTATGTTCCATCTTGATTTATTGGTTTTACTATGGTCATTATATAAGCATGAATATTTTGATTCCCCTCTCTACTTTCATCATGAATTGCTAGGTCTACTATCATTCCCTCTTTTACAAAATTGGTTTTAACATATTCTTCCTCCAATAATCCCAAGAAAAAAGCTTAAGAGTCATCTCCTAAGCTTTTCA
>JAEZZB010000107.1 GCA_023442495.1 Bacillota bacterium | reverse complement strand
CAGGAATACTTGGTATAAGTTCTGGGGCTTCATTGGGTGCCATATTAGTTATGTTAATACTTCCTATTAGTACAAGTGCATTGCCACTTGTAGCTTTTTTAGGAGGTGTTTCGGCATTTTTAATGATAATGATATTTTCATGGAATAACGAAGTTTCTCCTGTTCGATTAATACTGGCCGGAGTTGCTGTAAATGCTATGATAGGCGGTATACAATCAACAATTATGACTATGTATTCAGATAAATTACAAGGCGTAATAAACTTCCTAAATGGTAATTTAAGTGGCAAAACTTGGATTCAAATTCAAACAATGCTGATATACAGCATTCCTATTTTTATAATAATATTATTATTTAGATCTAAAATAAATATATTAAATCTACCAGATAATACAGCATATAATTTAGGAATAAATATTAGAAATTATAGATTAATAGTTGCTTCATTAAGTGTATTCCTTGCATCAATTACTGTATCGCAAGTAGGTTTAATAAGTTTTGTTGGTTTAGTTGTTCCACATCTTGCAAAAATTATTGTTGGAGGTAATTTCAAGAAATTGTTTCCAACTACGATACTTATGGGACCAATATTAGTAGTGTTTGCAGATTTTATTGCTAGAATGATAGTAAGACCTTTAGAAATACCAATAGCTACAGTTATGGCAATAGTTGGTGGACCATATTTTCTATATTTATTGCATAAACAAAGAGGTGATAAATAATGTTTGAATTTACAATTAATAATTTAGATTTTGCATATTCACATAAATCTAAAAAAGTATTGAAAAATATTAACCTTAATATTCTACAAAATAAGTTTACTGCCATAATTGGAGGAAATGGATCTGGTAAAAGTACATTGTTTAAATTATTATCAGGTGAACAAAGACCTTCAACTGGTAGTGTTAAATACTATGATAAAGAAATTTTAAACATAGAATTGAAATCAAGATCAAAAGATATAGCTGTTGTTCATCAAATAACTGAAACTATTAATTATTTTACTGTACAAGAAATTGTAGAAATGGGTAGAACACCTTATCATACTTTTTTTAATAATAGATTATCTAAAACTGATAAAAAAGCTGTAAACAAAGCAATAAAAATGGTTGGTTTGGAGGAATTAAAAAATAATTTTTTTAATGAATTGTCAGGTGGACAAAGGCAAAGAGTATGGATTGCATTAGCTCTTGCCAAAGAACCAAAGACTATACTTTTAGATGAACCTATGACATTTTTAGATATAAAATATCAATTAGAAATATTAAGTTTGCTAAAAAAGCTAATTAAAGAGTATAATATAACAGTAGTTGCAATTTTACATGATTTGAATCAGGTGCTACATTACTCTGATTATGTAATAGCAATAAAAGATGGATATATTTATGCTGAAGGGGATACCAAAGATACCATAAATCAAAAACTCGTAAAAGATTTATTTAATGTAAATTCAGATTTTGTAAAATGTAATCACGGCAAGAAGATATTAGATATTTATTTAGAGGAATAATATGATAAAAAGATTACTTAATATTGAAAAAAAATATATGGTAACAACTATATTTACTACATTTATGGATTGGTTTGATATATTTATATTTGCTCAAATAGTAAATATAATGCTTAAACTTTATGCCAATATTGAAATTTTAAAGATTACATACAGTTTATTAATTACATCCATATTATTCTATTCAATTTACAAGTTGTTTTTAGAAAAGAAATTTATAAATATTTGGTACAACAATGCCTATATTAAAATAAAGGAAATGTATTTTAAATCTATATTTGAAGGACCTGAAAAAAGAAATATTGTACAAATAGTTCAATCAGATATCAAGAATATGAAAAGATTGGGCGAACTTTATAATATTGTATTTCCTGCGGCAATAAAATTTATACTGGGAATTATTCTTTTTACACTATTAGCTATTTTTTATAAATCATATTTATTATTTGTAATTATTGCTTATTTCCTTGTTTTAGGGATTTCAATGTCATTATTTGGTAAATCTGTATCTAATGTAAATAGGCGATATATGGGGGCTTTTTTAAGTCTAGGAAATAGATTTTTAGATGATTTGAGTGGTATCAATACTTTAATTATGTACAATCAGGACGAATTATATTATAAAAAATTCAAAGATGATTCTGAAAATTTCCGAGTAAAGACAATGGAGCTTTTGTCAAAGCAATTACAAACATTATTTATATTAAATTGTCTGATTTTTCTATTTATCTTAATCGGAGCTATTATAAGTGTTCTTCAAGTTAAAGCTATGAATATTACTTTATTACAAGCAGTAACTTTATTTGTAATTTTTGCAAGAAATCTGTTAATTACAAGAGAAATAGGTTTTAGTGTTCATATTGTAAAATCCGCAATGGGTTCATTAAAATCCGTATTTGAAACTATAGATTCTCATAATCCAAAGAACTCATATAAAAAATCTATAATAAATGTAGACAATATCACATTTAATAATGTAAGCTTTGCATACAATCATGAAAAGCCAATTATTAATAATTTTAACTATACATTTAATAAAGGAAATATTTATAAAATTGTAGGGAAAAATGGTGAGGGAAAATCAACTATATTCAAGTTAATTAAAGGAATAATAAAAGCTACAAATGGTGAAATTTCATTAAATGATATCAATATAAATGAAATCACTTATGGAGAAAAGAACGAATTAATTGGTTCATTAAATACTACTTCATATTTATTTGAAGGAAGTATAAGAGATAATTTAAAAATCTTTAATAAAAATATAGAAAAAGAAATTGAAAAATATAATTTGCTTAACTTTGTTGATAATTTAAAAGATGGTCTTGATACACAAGTAGGGGAAGATGGTAAACTTATTTCTCCTGGTCAAAAGCAACAAATAGCATTTTTTAGACTACTTTTATCTGATAAACAAATTTTCATGCTCGATGAATTTGTATCGTCTGTAAATAGAGAAAATGTAAATAAAATTATGAATGCATTAAATCAAGTAAAAGATGATAAAATAATACTGATAATAACTCATGATTTAAAACATTTATTAGCAGATGAAAAAATACTATACTTATCTAATGGTAAAATCATAGAATCAACACATAAAGAATTAATTGAAAATAATAATGAATATAAGGAATTATATGAAATGAAAGTAGGCGAAAATGATATTTAAGTTATTATCTTATATAAAAAATTTAAAATATTATCTATTGTTAAGCTTTTTATTTGCCTATTTTGCAAGTTTTGGTACTGTATTTGCTATTTGTTATTTATTATATTTAATATTTGAGTTTAATATTACATTATTATCTGCCATTATCTTTATTTTAATTGCAATTTTACTTGGACTTTCTAATTATTTTGAGCATTATTTTGGCCATTTAGTAGCATTTAAGTTGCTGTCTGATTTTAGAATAATGGTATATAATAAACTGCGTGAAATTGCACCAGCAAAAATGGATAATAAAGATAGTTCTAAAATTCTATCAATAATTCATACGGATATTGAAAATGTTGAAGTTTTCTTTGCTCATACTATTGTTCCATTATTAGATGCAATCACTATGACGATTACTATTAGTATTATATATATTATTTTATTTGGATATTCAGGGCTTATTACCTTAATTACATATATTTTAATAGCTTTTATAATTCCATTTTATAAGAAATATGAATCATATAATAATTCTCAAAAAGTTGATAGTATTAAAGACAAGCTAAATAAGAAAATTACAGAAGATATGAACGGTAAATATGAGCTTCAAGAATTTAATTTAGTAAATAAAGAAATTGAAAGATTAAATAAAATAACTAAAGAGGAAAATTATATATCTGATAAAATAGCCTTAATAAATTTAAATAAGACATTTATAAATAATATTTTAATATTTGCTAGTTGGGCAATATTATATTTATTAAATTTGGATAATCTTGATGTAATAAGACTTATATTGATTCTTGCTTATCCATTTACATTTACAACACAACTAGCATTATCTAAACTAAGTATTCAATTTTCAACAACTATGAAATGTGCTGAAAACTTATTAAGCTTCTTATCAGAAAAAAGTCTAGTAAATGACGGAATAGAAAATATATCAGACATTTTGTCAATTAGATTTGACAATGTAATATTTTCTTATCCAAATACTAAAGAAAATACTTTAGAAAATCTTTCTATTAATTTTACTAGTAATAAAATTATTGGAATTGAAGGTGAATCAGGTATTGGAAAATCAACAATTGTTAAATTGATAATGAAATGGTATTCGCCTACAAATGGAACAATTTACTTAAACAATACTAATATTGATGATATTTCTAAAAAATCAATAAGAAATCATATAAGTTATGTTTCTCAAAATCCTTATATTTTTAATGGGAATATACGTGATAATTTAACTTTAGGTAAAGATTATCCTGATGAATTAATAAATGAAAAAATTAAAGAAGTATTACTTGATAATAGAATGACTCATCTTCAGGATGGCTTAAATACTAAAATTAACAAAAAGAATATTCCTTTCTCTTCTGGAGAATTACAAAGATTTGAGCTTATAAGGGCTCTTCTTGCTGACAAAGCTATTATGATACTTGATGAGCCAACAAGTAATTTAGACTTGCAAAATGAACAAATATTCCTTGATATACTTAAAAATATTAAAAATAAAACAATATTTATCATATCTCACAGAAAGTCAACAATTGAAATATGTGATGAAATTTTTAGATATGATGGTAAAAATATAATTAAAGTGAAATAAAATAATTGCAATTGTAAAATTAAGAAAGGTATACTATGATAAAATTTTTCAATAACACAAAAGTAAAAAAAATAATATTAGGAGTGAGTTTATATGTTTTAACTATTATTTTAATAGAAATATTAAAATACATATTTTCACGTTTCAATCTAGATTTAGTAACTGAAAATCTAATATACATTTTTATATTTAATTTATTAGGAAGCATATTTACTGTTAAAAAAGTATACAAAAAGTTTACTGTTACTAAGACCATATATATAACTATTTTATTTTCTATAATAGCTTTAATATTAGCTTTAGCAACTTTTTTAACTACAGAAAAACAGCCTGATACTTATCTAGATTATGCATTGTTTTTTTCTAGGGCGCTTTTTATTGTTTCATTTATAATTTATATATTTAAAGATTGAGCTTATTGCTCAATCTCTTTTTATTTTAAATTAATTTTTAAACATTTCCATAAATTTACGCTATAGAACAAATGTACGTATAATATAAATATATATAATTCAATTATTACAATCTTTGTGGTATAATTATAGTTGAGTTATTATGGAGGAAGCATGGCTAGAAAGAAAACAACTAGAGCAAAAAATAAGTCTAAGAATCAGTCAACTATTGCATTGTCAATAATTGTATTATTTTTATTTATTTTAGCAACTTCTACAGTGTTGTTAAAAGATAAAATGGGGATAATTGGATTAATATTTAGCCAAGGAATGTTTATTCTTTTTGGTTTGGCAGCTTATATTGCTCCATTTTATGTAATATTTGTATTTTACGCTTTTAGAAATAAAAAATTCTGGAGCGGATTTAAATGGAAACTTTTGACATTTACGCTTATATTTATGATGCTATCATTAACTGCAGCAACATTTTTTATAGATGGGAATGATTTAAGTTTCAATCAAACTATTACACTCTCATATAATCAAGCTTTAAATTATACAGGAGTAGGTGTATTTATAGCAACTATTTATTATATATTTAATTCACTTATTGCTGATATAGGAATCTATATATTTACTGTTTTAACTATTTTTGTGTCTTATTTTTATTTATTTGACAAATCTTTAGGGGATTTTATTAAGACTATTTATAATCAAATAAAAAAATTATTCACTCGAGATAAAGCAAGTGGTAAAACTAAGGATATAATTATCAAAGCAAATAAGATAAGAGAAATTAATAATCCAGTTACTGTAAATAATGACTCCATTAATGATAATTTAGAACCGATGATTTCATATCATAATTCAGATCAAGAGTCTGAAGAAGTGATACAAGAAGTTGATGAATCTGGACAGGTTGGAATTGTATATAATGAAGATTATGAATATATTAAACCACCAGTAGATTTATTGAATAGTCCAACTGAAACAACAGTAGACGATAAAAATACTTTACTTAACAATGCTGAAATCATTACTGAGACTTTAAGTAGTTTTGGAATTGAATCAGAAGTTGTAAATATTAATAACGGTCCTACTGTAACTTCTTATGAAGTGAAACCACAATCAGGTATTAAAGTAAGTAAAATAGTAAATTTATCAAACAATTTAGCTATGGCACTCGCATCTTCTAGTATAAGAATTGAAGCACCAATACCTGGTAAACCTTACGTAGGGATAGAGGTACCTAATAGAAATAAAGATGTAGTTGGATTTAGACAATTAATTTCAACAGAAGAATTTCAAAAACATGACGAGGATATAACGGTAGCCATAGGTAAAGATATATTTGGTAAACCTTTATATACTCAAATAAATGAAATGCCACATTTACTAATTGCAGGTGCTACTGGTTCTGGTAAATCTGTATTAATGAATGCGATAATTATGAGTATTATTTACAAATACTCACCAAAGGAAGTAGAATTTATTATGATTGACCCTAAAATGGTTGAACTTAAGATTTATGCTGGCATTCCACATTTAAAAGGACGTAAAGTCGTAACTAAGGCAGTCGAAGCCACAGCTTCTCTTCATGAAGCAGTGAAAGAAATGACTGATAGATTTGAATTGTTTGCTAAATCTGGTGCCCGTGACATCAAAGCTTACAATTCAAAAATTGAAGAAGATGACGAAGATAATAAATCGGAAAAACTTCCATATTTAGTAGTCATCATTGATGAGCTTTCAGACTTAATGATGGAAGCTTCTAAAGATGTTGAAAATTATATCACTAGACTTGCCCAAATGGGTAGAGCTAGTGGTGTACATTTAATCATTGCAACACAAAGGCCAAGTGTTAATGTAATTACAGGTATAATTAAAGCGAATATACCTTCGCGTATTGCCTTTCAAGTTGCGTCAAATGTAGATTCAAGAACTATTATAGATTCATCTGGTGCTGAAAAGTTACTTGGTAAAGGTGATATGTTATATTATCCAAGTAAATTACCTAAACCTAAAAGAGCTCAAGGTGCATTTGTAACAGATCAAGAAGTTGAAAGAGTTGTTACTTATATTAAAAACAAAAATGAAACTATTAAAGTTGATGAATCATTTAATAAAACAATAGAAGAAACATACAAACCACAAGATTCATTAGATGATGTTGATGAATTATATGATGAGGCAGTAAAATTTGTACTTACAGAAAATACTGCATCAATCTCTGCTATTCAACGTAGATTTAGAGTTGGATATGCTAGAGCTGGTCGTATAATTGATCAAATGACTAGAAATGGTATTGTAAGTGAACAAGATGGTGCAAAACCAAGAAATATTTTAATTACATTAGAAGAATATGAAAACATATTAGAAGGTGAAGAAAATGTTAAAAATGAATTTAGCGAATAAATTAACCATAATTAGATTGTTTATGGTACCTGTATTTGTTATTGTCTATAATATATTTGGTGTAACAAGTTTTATACCAGCTTTAGTATTTGCATTAACTTCAGCTACTGATTTTTTAGATGGTCATATCGCAAGATCTAGAAATTTAATTACAACTTTTGGTAAATTTATGGATCCATTAGTAGATAAAGTCCTTACACAGGCGGGATTTTTAGTACTAGTAGGTTCAAAAATTGTTCCTGCATGGGCTGTAATTATAATTATTTTTAGAGAACTTTTAATTGATGGATTGAGAATTTTAGCAGCTTCAAATAATATTACTATTGCTGCTTCAATTTATGGGAAATTAAAGACTACTAGCCAAATGATTACAATTATTTTGTATCTATTAAGCGGTGTGCTGACATTTATTCCAAAGATTGTATATGATATATTTCTTTATATCTCAGTTATACTTACGATAGTTTCAGGGATTGATTATCTAATGAAAAATATAAAGGTTTTAGATTTAGATAATATATAGGAGGGATAATGACTGAAAATATCGATAAAGATAAAAAGAAAGCCTTAGATCGTGCTTTGACTCAAATAGAAAAGTCATATGGTAAAGGCTCAATCATGGTTTTAGGAAATGCTCCTCAAACCAATGATATTAAATCTATTCCTACTGGAGCATTGACACTTGACATTGCTCTGGGTATTGGTGGATTACCAAGAGGAAGAATAGTTGAAATTTATGGACCTGAATCATCAGGTAAAACAACGATTGCGCTTCATAGTATTGCTGAAGCACAAAAATTAGGTGGAATTGCTGCATTTATAGATGCTGAACATGCTCTAGATGTTAATTATGCAAAAAATCTAGGTGTTGATATTGAAAACTTAGTGCTTTCACAACCTGATACAGGTGAACAAGCTTTAGCAATTACTGAATCTTTAGTAAGATCAAATGCAGTTGATATAATTGTAATAGACTCTGTAGCAGCACTAGTTCCTAGAGCTGAAATTGAAGGCGACATGGGGGACACTCATGTAGGTTTACTTGCAAGACTTATGTCTCAAGCTTTAAGAAAGCTTACAGCAATTGTTTCAAAAACTAATTGTACTGTAGTTTTCTTAAATCAATTAAGACAAAAAATTGGTGTTATGTTTGGTAATCCTGAAACTACAACAGGTGGTATAGCACTAAAATTCTATTCTAGTGTAAGATTAGATGTTAGAAGAAAAGATCAAATAAAAAATGGGGATGATGTAATTGGCAATATAACTCAAGTAAGAGTAGTTAAAAACAAAGTTGCACCACCATTTAAGACAGCAACATTTGATATAATGTATGGTACTGGTATATCAAAAATTGGTACACTTTTAGATGCTGCTGTAGATTTTGGAATTGTTGATAAAGCAGGATCTTGGTATAGTTATAATGGTGAAAGACTTGGCCAAGGTAGAGAAAATGTCAAAGAATTCTTATCAAATAATCAAGATTTATTAACTAGCATTGAATCTGATATCAGAAATAGTTTAAAACAAAGTAAAAATCCTAATAAAGTAAATGAAGAAATAGACGAAACTGATACAGATAAAATAATATAGCGAGAGGTTAAAATGGAATATATATATTATTTCCTAGCCTTACTAGTGGGAGTTTTAATAGGTCATATTATTGTTTCAATTGTAAAATCAAACTCAGATAAAAAGAAGCTGAATTCTGCTGAAAATTTATCAATGAGAATTATTGAAGATGCAAACAGAGATGCTGAAACTCTTAAGAGAGAAGCAATGTTGACAGCTAAAGATGAAATTTTTAAATTAAAACAAAATATTGAAAATGAAGAAAAAAGAAGACGTAGTGAACTCAATAAGCACGAACAAAGGTTAGTAAAAAAAGAAGAAAATTTAGATAAAAAAATAGATAAAGTTGATAGAAAAACAGATTCTCTTAATTCAAGAATTAAAAATGTTGAATTAAAAGAACAAGAAGTAAATGAAAAATTACAAGCTCAAGTAGCAGAACTTGAAAGAATTGCTGGTTTAACAGATCAAGAAGCTAGACAAATAGTACTTGAGCAAGCACAAGACGAAGCTGAACATCAAAAAGCTTTAATTATACGTGAATATGAAGCACGTATAAAAGAAGATCAATCTAAAATAGCTAAAAATGTTATAGTTGCAGCAATTCAAAGACAAGCTTCTGATACAGTTGCTGAATCAACAGTAGCAGTGGTTTCTCTACCAAATGATGAAATGAAAGGTAGAATTATCGGACGTGAAGGAAGAAATATAAGAGCATTTGAAAGCTTGACAGGTGTTGATATCATAATTGATGATACTCCTGAAGCTATTGTTCTTTCCTCATTTGATCCAAAAAGAAGAGAAATCGCAAGAATTACATTAGAAAAATTAATGCTTGATGGTAGAATTCATCCTGCAAGAATCGAAGAAATGTATGATAAAGCACAAGATGAAATTGAACAAATTATAAAAGAATATGGTGAAGAAGCTTGCGAAAAAGCTAAAGTACATGGATTACATCCAGATTTAGTTCGTACTTTAGGATTACTGTATTTTAGAACTTCATATGGTCAAAATGTATTATGGCATTCAGTAGAAGTTGCAAATATTGCAGCAACTTTAGCTAGAGAAATCGGTATAAACGACAAAGTTGCTAGACGAGCAGGACTTCTACACGATATAGGTAAAGCTTTAGATCATGAAATTGAGGGGACTCATGTTGAAATTGGTGTAAACTTATTGAGAAGATACAAAATCAAAGAAGATATTGTGCACGCAGTTGAAGCTCATCACTTTGATGTACCTTTCCAATCACTTGAAGCTATGATAGTTCAAGCAGCTGATGCTATTTCTGCAGCAAGACCTGGAGCAAGACGAGAAGCAATAGATGCATATCTAACAAGATTAACAAATCTTGAAGCAATTGCTACTTCTTATGAAGGAATCAAGCAAGCATATGCAATTCAAGCTGGTCGAGAATTAAGAATAATGGTCGAACCTGATAAAGTAACTGATGATAAACTTACAATACTTGCAGAAAATATCGCAAGAAGAATTGAAGAAGAATTAGAATATCCTGGTAAAATCAAGGTTCATATAATAAGAGAAACAAGATCTTCTTCTTATGCTAAATAAGTTATCAAAATAGGATGGATTCATTTTAATCCATCCTATTTTATTAAATATAGAAACTTAAATATAGTAATTGTTATAATTTTAACTTTTATTCGCTATTTAATTTTATAATAAAACCTGAATTAATTAGATTTAAAATTAAAATCTTTTTATAAAATGATTTAATACTACTTTGCCAATAACTTTCTTTAATTTTAGACATGTAATTATATGCCTATGCTATTTTAAATCGCTTAAAACGCAAAATAGAGCCTCGTTTTTTAATGTATTTATAAAAATTATAAATTATTACATAATTGACATTTTATATTGTTTTAGTGATAATATTTATATATAGAAAGATATACAGGAAGGAAAATTATGAAATTAGTATTAGTTAGACACGGAGAAAGTGAATGGAATAAGTTAAATCTATTTACTGGTTGGACAGATGTAAAATTAAGTGACAAAGGTCATGAAGAAGCAATTGAAGGCGGAAAAGTTCTTAAAGCTGAAGGTTATGATTTCGATATTTGCTATACTTCATATTTAAAAAGAGCTATTCATACATTAAATCATGTTTTAGAAGAAATGGATCGTGAGTGGTTGCCTGTAGTTAAGTCTTGGAAATTAAATGAAAGACATTATGGTGCATTACAAGGATTAAATAAGGCTGAAACTGCTGAGAAATACGGCGAGGATCAAGTTAAAATCTGGAGAAGATCATTTGATGTGCAACCACCAGCATTAGAAGAATCAGATGAAAGAAATCCAAAATTAATCGATGCTTATAGAGATGTAAAAGAAGAATTACCATTAGCTGAAAGCTTGAAAGATACAATAGCAAGAGTTGTTCCATATTTTAAATCTACAATTAAGAAAGATATGTTAGCTGGTAAAAGAGTATTGATTGCAGCTCACGGTAATTCATTAAGAGCATTAGTGAAATATTTTGAAAATTTAACAGACGATGAAATCATAGATGTTAATTTACCAACAGGAATACCACTAGTATATGAATTTGATAAAGATTTTACTTTTATATCAAAAGGATATCTAGGAGATCAAGAAAAAATAGCTAGCAAAATTAATGCAGTAGCAAATCAAGGTAAAGCAAAATAATTCTTGATATAAATAAACTTTAATATAAATAGCTAAAATACCCATTAAAGACTTGTTTGATGGGTATTATTATTTTTCACTATACTTTGTCACAAAATCATTATTTTGTGACAAACTTTGTTTTTGAACTTATGACCCTATTTTTACATTTACATCTCTCCTCTAAAATATTAGAGCCTAAAAAAAATAAAGACTCTAGGTTTCTACCTAAAGTCTTTTTCATTATCTATATCTTCAATATTATAATCTTTCAATCCTTCGTACTCATATGATTTTTGGATGCCTTTCATAAATACTTGTCTGTCATATATTTTATCGGTTAAAGCATTTTTAAGTAAATGTTTTATCTCAAGTGAATTTATTGGAGATCTCTCCATTGCATTTAAATAATCATATTTATCAATCTTGGACCAATCTATACACCTATTTAAATTATTCCTTAAAATTAAATCAAGCCATATTCTTGTCGCTCTACCATTACCTTCTCTAAATGGATGTGCAATATTCATTTCAACATATTTTTCAATTATTTCATCAAATGTATTTTCTGGCATAAGTTCTATTTTTCTCAAAATATCTTCAAGATACAAGGCGCTAGCAAATCTAAAATATCCTTTAGCCATATTTTCATTTCTAGTTTGACCTGCAAAATCAAATACATCTTGAAATATGTATTGGTGTATTTGTTGTAAACCTTTATATGACCCTACTTCTATACTATCAATTATTTTCAAATCCCATAATTCAATTGCACGTTTTTTGCTCATTAATTCTTCATTAATCATTATTACCTCTATTTATAATTTAAACTCATTAAGTTCCTTATGTTTCATAAAATAAAATCCACCAAGTATCATCGATAATGGCAATATATACATTACATAAATAAGATTGCTATTTGTTATTATAAGTCCTGCTATGTAGCTTCCGAGTGGCATTGCAAATGCAATTAATGAATCAACCGTAGAGTTTACTCTCCCAAGTAGTTTTTTTGGAGTAGTAATATGGAAAATACTATTAAATCCTATATTGTAAATTGCCATTGCAAAATAGCCTATGAAAAATAAAGCTAAGTTTAAATATACATTTCTAATTAATATTGCACATAACCATGATAAGCCATTTAGGAATAATAAGAAATCTAATCCATTAGATTTATTGCCTCGTTTTATTATATAGCTTGATAACATGCTACCAACTATTCCGCTAAAGCCTCTAATAAACAGAAAATAACCATAATATCTTTCCCCATCAAAATATAATTTAGAGTAAATTGGATAGCAGACTGCCTGAATAGCATTGAAGAAATTAATCATTAAAAATATAATAGTAATATTTTTGAGTAATTTATTCTTATCTACAAAAAGTAGTCCTTCTTTTAGTTCTTGTAAATAGCTAGAAACAGTATATTTCTCATCAGTATTTTCTTCTTCATTTTCATATTTCTTAGATACAGTAAATTTAATAATCGATAATACAATAATAGCTAAAATATATACAAGCAAATCATACTTAAACATTACGAAAATACCAAAGCTTGCAATCATTATCGATGTAATTGAATTTATAAATGAATCAAGTACCCTACTTGAAAATTCAAAGATTGAATTTGCGAATAAAATTTCATCTTTTTCTACCATTTTTGGAACAAGCGTTTCTTGTATTGCATAACTAAATATACTTGCTGTTGTTGATAAAAATATGAGAACAAGCAATACACTTATTGGTAAGTATTTATTATATAATATGAAAATAATTAAAGATATAACTTGTACAAAAATGGAGAGATATAGCAATTTTTTCGTATTGAATTTATCAATTATTGGTCCTAAAAAGAATATAAACATATCTGGTATCAAAGTAATTGTAAAGAACAATCCCAAATAATAGCTATTATCTAAATTGTCACTTATATACCAAAGCATATTCATATAAAATATACTATCAGCAATATTTAATATAATTACTAATAGTAGTAATTTGTAAATCTTTCTCATTGTTTCTCCAAGTTTTACTAGAAAATATAAGTCATCTTACTATTAATTATACTATATTATTAGGAAGTTAAATTTAAAATAATAAAAGGTTGATATAAGAGTTTATCAACCTTTTATATTAATTATTTATTCATTATTTCTAATGCAGTATTCAGAACTTTTTCCCCATTCATCATACCATAATCCATCATATTGATAACATGTAATTTAATATCAGTATTATCTGTATACTTTTTGAATTCTTTTTCTTGATAGCTAACTTGTGGTCCCAGTAAAACAATATCAAGATGATTATTATTTTTTATTTTTTCAAGAGCTGATGATGTTGGTACCGCAAAAATTTCAGCGTCTATTCCTTTTTTCTGTGCTGCATTAATCATTTTTGTTACTAACATACTTGTACTAAGTCCACCTGCACAAGCAAGCATAATTACTTTTTTATCCATTTTTAACCTCAATCTATTTCTTAATTTATATTCCTTTATAAAAACTTCTTCTTAAAGTTTTATAAGGAGAAAGCCATTCTATAAACAATTCTACCCATTTATAAACTTGAGCATTACTTTGATCTTTTTTGATTCCTGTTCTTAAATCTCCTAAAACTAACCCATGCTTTGCTTTATTAAATACATGTAATTCATATGGAATATTGTATTTATTGAGTTCAAGTGCAAATTCTATTGAATCTTTAGCTGGAACTAATGCATCTTCTAAAGTATGCCATAAAAATGTTGGAGGAGTGTTTTGTGATACATTTTCTATTGGATTAATATTTTTTATTTCTTCATCTTTTGGTTTAAATGTACCTAAACTAGCATATAAAACTCTATTTTTATCTTCAGATTTTCTTAAATTTAATGCTGCATATGCTAACATTAAATGAGTTGGTTTTAATAAATTACTTGAACAACCTATTTCATTTTTCAGCCATTCTTTATCCCATAAAGTTCCATATTGCGCAGCTAGATTACCTCCTGCAGAAAATCCACTAATTACAATGTAATTATCATCAACAGACCATTTTTCTGTATTTTCTCGAATTTCTTTTACTACATTAGCTAAAGAAAATAGTGGTTTTGGAAATTTTGATACAGGATCTTTTGGCAAATCTTCATCAAATTTCACACTCATTGCTTCACGTCCTTCAGTAGCGTAATGTAAAACAGCAACGTGAAAACCTTCAGATAAAAATTTTAATGCTACATATTCATCTTCCCTATATGAAGTCCAAAAATAGGCTCCTCCAGGACAAATAACTATGAAAGGATATTTTCTATTAATATCTATTTCTTCATTAGGTTCTTGTAAATAATATTTGACATAAGCACCATCTTCACCTATATTTTTTATAAAATTTTTCATTTTATTCCCCTATTAAATAATTATTTTTCTGCACTTTCTTGAATTGCAAGATTTCTTTTATCTAATATTTTTACAAATGGATAGTATATAGCTGTAGTTACAGCAATCATCAAGATCTGAGCTACACCTAATTTCCAGCTACCTTGTAATAAACCAGATACAAATATTGGTGCTCCAAATGGAACTTGCATACCTATCGGGATTGGAAGTATTCCAATAACCGTTAAGAAATAACCTAATAATAAGCAAACTATTGGTGATAAAACATATGGAATAGCTAAAATTGGATTCATTACGATAGGTAAACCAAATATTAATGGTTCATGAATACCAAATAACGCGCCCGGTGCTCCTAATTTACCGATAGTCTTGAATTGTTCACTTTTAGCAAAGAACAATAGAACGACTATTAAACCTAGCATTGGTGAAAAGTTTGCATATATTGACCATAATCCTCCAGATACTAAATTGGGCAATGCTTCTCCAGCTTGATATGCAGCTAAATTTTCTAAGTCTAAAGCTGTGATAATCGGTCTTATTATCGCTAGAATAACAATACCTCCATGAATACCAAATACCCATAAAACTTGCATTAACAATAAAGCTATAGTTATAGACCAAATTGATCCACCTAAATTTTGTAGTGGTGTTTGTATAATAGTATATACGAATTCATGCATATTTCCAAATGTTGTTGCACTAAATAATGCAGAAATTACAGTAAATATTATACCAACTAAAATTGCTGGAACTAAACCTGCGAAAGTCTTACTTATTGTTGGAGGAACACCATCAGGCATTTTTATTGTCCAATTTCTATGTACGAAAAATACATATAATCTAGATGAAATTAACCCAACTATCATTGCCGCAAATAGTCCTTTAGCTCCTAACCAATCAAAAGTAAAAGCATTAACTCCTAAATCTGAACCTTCTACTTTAAATGTTGTAATAGGTGTTATTGCTAAAAAGCTAAATAATCCTACAAATCCAGGAGCAAGACCATCAATATCGAAAGTTTTTGCTAGTCTATAAGCTATTGAAAATACAGCATATAGTGCTAATACATTATTTGTAAAACTAGCTGGTAAGGCTATATATTTTTTTATTGGTGCAATTAAATTTTGATAAGCTTCCCATTGCATGGCTGATAGTAATACTGAAAACGCTCCTATCATCATTATTGGTAATAAGGACATTAAACCTTCAGATATCGCCATCATATATCTATTAGATTGTATTTTTCCTGCTATCCTTTGTCCAGTTTCTGAAAATTTTTCTACAAATGTCATAATAATTCCTCCATTATTAAAATATTTTATTAATTAATTTTAGCCATTTATTATAATCCGATTCATAATCATAAGATGGAGTATATCTTTCATTAATTTTAGGTTTATAATTTTCCATTCCATCCATAATTATTAAAGTTCCTAAAGCAGATGCTTCTTCAATATCCATTACGAAAATTGTCTTTTTAGTAATGTCGGCGACTAATTGCATAAATAATTTATTTTTAGTAAATCCTCCATCAACATAAATTTCAGGTATACTATAATCCAATATTTCTGAATACAAATCAATTATTGCTCTAGTTTGAAAAGCTAAAGAGTTAAACATAGCTCTAACAAAATCTCTATTAGTACTTGTTGTGATTAAATTGAAAAATACTCCTGTAGAATATGGTTTCCAAAATGGAGCGCTTAAACCTTGTATAGCAGGTATAAACAATACATCAGTATAAAAATCATTACTGAATGCAAGATTACTTGCTTCTTCATAATCATTATATAATTTTAGCTGATTTTTACCCCAATTTAAGATATCACCATATGATTTTATTATACCTTCTAAAGCATATGTAGTTTTTCCATTTTTATTCCAAGCTATAGTGGTTACAATTCTTGAATCTTCAAATAATTCATTACCTATATTAAGCATCATCGAAGATCCAGTTCCAAACGTAGCTTTCATTTGACCTTTATTTATACATTTATTACCTAATAATGCTGATTGAGAATCTGCTAATACAGAATTTATCTTTATCCCTTTATATGTTCCAAAATCACTATATGAATCAACTACTTTAGGTAATGATTTTATTGGAACATGAAACAGTTCGCATAATTTTTTATCCCATTTTTTTTCTTTTATATTGAACAAAAGTGTTCTGCTAGCATTACTTTCCTCTGTAAAAAAGTTTTTTTCATCTGATAAATTCCATATTAACCATGTATCTATTGTACCAATAGCTAAATGTTTTTTTTCTTCATCACTCAAATAATTGTTTAAGAAAAAGTATGATAATTTTGATGCTGAAAAATATGGATCAATTTTTAATCCAGTTTTTTCTCTAATAATCTCCTCATAACCTTCTTTTATAAGTTTATTACAAATATCTACTCCTCTATTACACTTCCAAACCATTGCATTACCATGTGGAATACCAGTTTTTTTATCCCAAATCATAATAGTTTCTCTTTGATTAGTAATTGATATACTTACTATGTCTTTATATAATAAATTGTTATTTTCAATTATTAATTCAATCGCTTTTTTGGTATTATTTATTATTTCAATAGGATTATGTTCAATAAATCCTTTTTTTGGATATATTTGTTCATGAGGAATATCTATTCTGTCGACTTTTTCTACAAATTCACCTTTATTCCTAATATTAAATAAAATAGCCTTTGTATTTACAGTGCTTTGATCAACTACTATTCTGTATGTCATTTTAATTACCCATTAAAAATTCTTTTGCAGTTTTATATATTGAATAATCATCCAAACCATAATGAGAATAAATTTCTTTCGGATTACCAGTTACTAATTCTTCATCAGGTAAAGCTAGTATTTTATGTTTAATATCTATTTCTTCACTTAAAGCTTCAGATATAGAAGAACCTAAACCACCATATTTACTATGTTCTTCAATAGATATTATTTTCTTTATTTTTTTACTATATTTATAAATATAATCAAGATCTAATGGTTTTATAGCATGTATTCCTAATACAGTAGAATTAATCCCATCATTTTCTAATAATTCTGATGCTTTAATTACATTATGGAGTAATTCACCTGTAACTATTAATAATACATCATCCCCTTCTTTTAATAATGATGCTTTATTAAATTCAAAAGAAAAATCTTCATCATAACAAATAGGTTGAGGATTTCTACCTAATCTAATATATGCAGGTTTATCATCTTTTACTAATTCTTGAAATAGTTTTTTTGTTTCAACTTGATCAGACGGACAATAAATTCTCATATTAGGTATTGCTCTTAATACTGCAAAATCTTGTAAAGAATGGTGACTCATACCTAAAGCGCCATAACTTACACCACCACTAATACCAACCAATTTAACATTTGTATTAGAATATGCTACATCAACTTTAACTTGTTCAATGCTTCTCATGCTCAAGAATGCAGCAGGAGAAACAGCAAATGGTTTTTTTCCTGAATGAGCTAGACCTGCAGAAACGCTAACTAAGTTTTGTTCAGCTATACCAATTTCAATAATATTATTTGGATGTTTATTAGCAAAATCTGCAAGTTTTCCTGACCCTCTAGAATCACTCGTTACAACTAATATATTAGGATTATTATTTGTAGCTTCAATAAGAACATCACACATAACTTTACTATTTGGAATACTATTCATGAATTTCCTCCTGCATAATAAATTCTTTCTTAGCTTTTAAATATTCTTCTTCATTAGGCACTTTATGATGCCAACCGATTTTATTTTCAGCATCAGAAAATCCTTTACCTTTAATTGTATGTGCAATAATTAGTTTTGGTTTATCATTATTTGAATTGCTTTCAAATGCTTTGATTAATTCTTCGATATCATTACCATCTACTTCAATTACATACCATCCAAAAGATTCCCATTTTTCTCTTAATGGATATATATTCATTACTTCTATATTTGGACCAGTTATTTGAAGTTTATTATTATCAATTATTGCTGTTAGATTACTTAATTTGTAATTAGCTGCAGCCATAGCACCTTCCCATACTGAACCTTCTGCTAATTCACCATCCCCCAATAAAGTATAGGTTTTATAATTTTTATTATCTAGTTTACCAGCTAAAGCTATTCCTACTGATAAACTTAAGCCGTGGCCCAATGATCCAGTATTTAATTCTATTCCTTCTACTAGATTATTAGGATGACCAATTAATCTAGACTTATATTTAGAAAAAGTTTTTAATTCATCTAATTCAATAAAACCCTTATCTGCTAATATTGCCCATAATATTTCTACTGCATGACCTTTGCTTTGAATATATCTATCTCTATCGCATTTATTTGGATTATTTGGATCCACATTTAGAATTTTGTAATATAATACTGTAAGTATATCTGCACATGATAAATCTGAGCCAGTATGTCCAGTTTTCGATTCATAAATCATATCAAACACCAAGCTTCTAAGTTGAGCAGCTTTTTTCTTTAGTTCAATAATTTCATTCATAACTTCTCCTTTTTATACTAAATCATCTCCTCTTAAATATGCTTGTACATCTTCTTCAATAGGATCATAAAAATCTGGCTCTATGTTTAAATATTTACAAGCTTCATATAAAATTGGCACAACATCATTTTTTACTGCAGCAATATGATGTATATAAGGTCCATATACAAGTTTAAATTCTAATCTATTTAAGTTTTCAAACTCCATATGAACATATGTACCTTGATTATAAGGTCCTTCTATAGTTTTAGCTGTACCTAATAGAAGATTATATTTACCATGATCACCGTCAAATCTACACAAAGTATAATCCCCATCTTTTACTTTGAAAGCTACTGATCCAGGATAATCAAATACGAAATGTTTTTTAGGTAATTTTGGTTTTTCTCCCGCTGTAGAATATGCGAATACACCTAAATGTTGCAATAATTCTCCATTATTTTCAAATGGATGTCTACAGTTAACATCAGCAAATATAGCTTTTTCTTCTCCAAATGATGCAGCTTCTACAAGTAGTTCAGAAATAACGCCATGAATATCCGTCTCGCAAACAAAAGGTATTCCTTCTTCTTGTAATAGAGATAATGATGCGTAAGGTAAAATTCCTATTAAATCTTGTAAGGCTGTCCAACACTGAATCACGCCTGAATTACATCCATATTTTTTACACAGATTTTGTAACGCAATCTTTAATTTTACAACCATAATTAAATCTTTATTTTCAATTTCTATAATAGTATTATTATTAAAATAATTTAAATATTTTATATATTCATTATCATTTTCAGTATCTATAGAGTTTATCTCTTGTATTAATTCTTCTAATGGAATTGGTGAAAGTGAAATATTGAATTTTTCTAACAATTCACCTTCATTACAAATAACTGACCAAAAATCAAAAGGTCTAGGTCCTACTTGAAGAATTCTTGTGTTTTTGAAAGTTTTAACTACATTACATACTTTAAGGAAATCTACTAAACCTCTCTCAAATGCTAATGAGTCTACATCTGAGTTTTGTATATATGTAAAATTAATATCGAATCTTCTCAATACTTTTCCAATAGCAAAAATACCACATTGAGAATCTCTTAGTCTTGAACCATCTTTAGCTGGATGTTCATCTTTAGGCCCCCATAATAGAACAGGTACATTTAGTTTCTTTGCTAATCTTGCTACAGAATATTCTGTTCCAAAATTAACATTAGCTATAAAAAGTGCATCTATTTTTTCCTTAATGAATTTTTCAGCTGCAAGGTTAACTGAATCATCATCATAGATAAGCCCATCATCATTTATATCTTCTATGTCTACATAGTTTATCTTTAGCTGATTCATTTTTTCTCGAGTGAGATTAGCATATTCAATTGCAGCATCAGCACTAAATAAATTTCTTCTAGTAGGTGCAAACCCTAACTTTATTTTACTAAAATCCATATGTATCCTCCTTAATTTAACTTAACTTAACTTAATAATAACATTAGGAAAACGTTTTGTCAACTTAAATTTAGTGAATAAGTTTACTAATTTAATTGTTAGAGTTTAGCAAAGTTGTTAAACTAAAATTAACTAAACTATGTTGAATTATATTTAATTTAGTGATAAACTTAATTTTATGATATATGAATTTTTTGGAGGAAATTATGATTAAACTTGAAGATATAGCTAAGTTAGCAGGCGTTTCAAAAGCTGCCGTATCCTTAGCTTTAAATGATAAACCTGGAATTAGTGAGGAAAGACGTGCAGAAATTAAACAAATAGCAAATGATCAGAATTATATTCCCCTAAGAAAGTCTAAAAGTAATGAAATTAATACAAATCATGAAGAAATATATACAATTAGATTTGTTGCCTGTACAAACGACAGTTTTATAACTAATAACTATCAGTCAACACCCTTTTTTAGTGAACTATTGCAAGATTTATCACAATTATCAAATGATTATAAAGTCTCTTTAATCATTAATTCTATTTCATTAGATAATTCTGAAATAGAATTAGAAGAACTAGAACATTCTCAAAAATCTGATGGTATTATATTATTAGGAACGTCATTATCAATTGAATTTATTGATAAATTTATTGGAAAATTTCCTAATACTGTTATTATTGATTCATGTCATTTACATACAAATTACGATTATGTATCTATAAATAATTTTCACGGAGCATATACTTCTACTAAATATCTAATAGATAAGGGGTATAAGGATATAGGTTATATTAAAGGATTGCCTAATATATCAAATTTTGACCAAAGATTTTCAGGCTATAAAAAAGCTATGAAAGATAATAATATGAATATAGATGATAATTATATTTATAGTTTAACTGGTAATGTAATTAGTTCAGAAACAGATTCAATAAATTTCGAAAAATTACCTAGTGCTTTTGTATGTGATAATGACTATATTGCAATATCTTTAATTAAAACACTTCAAAGAAATGGTATAAGAATACCTGAAGATGTATCTGTGATTGGATTCGATAATATTCCTGAATCTAAAGTTATTTCTCCAGAATTAACAACTATTGATGTAAACTCTAAAGAAATTGCAAAGCAATGTATAAATAAATTAATTAATAGGTTAAATAATGAAAAGTATGTTCCAAGTCAAATTTTAATTGGAAATGAATTAATTATAAGAAATTCTACTAAATAATAAGATAAAAGGCTATAAATGACGTCTACTTAAATGTCATTTATAGCCTTTATTATATTATTTTATAACCAAAACTGCATCCCTATTGAATCTATGCATATTAATAATTGTGTAATTATGCTCAGCGTTGAATGATGATTGAATTTTACATCTATTTTTGCTTTCTAAATCTATATAATAAATATTCTTACCTGAAAGGTCACCCTTTATTTTTAATTTGATATTTGAAGGGACATAGATAAATATATTATTATTTGCTTCCATAACTCTTATTTCATCAGTTTCATTCAATAAAATATCTTGATTTGCCTGACCATTATACATCTGTTCCTCAAGTACAAATTGTCTAAGAAATGCATAGTCCCAAGCTCCATTAAATTTCAATGCATCTCTCCAATCATATGGTGTTTCAAACGCTTCTCCTATATCAGAATCAAAATCATTTTGTTCATTATGCCAAGACCAAATACCATGCGCGCCATAAGTCAAACCCGCATTTGCACCCGCAAATACACTTTGCCATGCAATTCTTCTAACATCTTCTCTTGAAAATCTACCATACACTTTTCTACTATAACCCATCATCTCATAGCAAGGTTCTGAATTAATTACTGGACGTTTCGGTGAAAAATAACTAAATTTCTCAGCCAAAACATATCCCATATTTTGAAAATCAATATTATGTCCTGATTGATACATATAAAACCCTAAATTATTATTATTTATTAATACTTCAGGAATATAATCCTCCCTACCTCTTATATGTAATGTTGTTATGGCAGAATGAGACTTCTCTTTTACCCTATTTAAAGCTTTATTATAATATTCTAAAATAACTTCATCCGTTGGAAAATCAGTGTCTCCACTTATAATATATATCGGGTTTAATTCATCATATTTTTCTACTACAAAATCAATATATTCATCTATATTTTCTTTTGGAAATCTATTTGTTTCACGTAATTTAGTAGCCCATGTATCTGGAAGATAGTTCGCCCATAATAATACCAAAGCGATAGTAATTCCTTTATCCTTTGCGTATTTCATCATCTCATAGGCACGATTAAAGTATAAATCATTTCTTTTATTAAAATTAAATTTACCATTTTCACCTATTTCGAATGGCTCTAATTCTAGATTAGATGAGCTTGCATCCCATTGTCTTAATAAATTAACTTGAATTACGTTAAAACCTTGCTTTGCACGGTAGTCTATATAAAATTTCCAATCATCTATTGTAGCATTTGTAAATGCACTCCAACATGTATCAGCTAAAATAAACTCAGGTTTATTATTAAAATAAAATATATTGTTTTTAATTTCAAACATATTACACTCCTAAACATCTTTTCTACAGTTTATCATTTTAGTAAATTATAATCAAATGTTTAGTGTTGTTTTAATAAACTAATTTATCTATAATAACTTCTCAATTTCCTCTACTAATTCCTCAGGTTTTATTTTAGGTGCGAATCTGTCCACTACTTCCCCATATTTAGAGATTAAGAATTTAGTAAAATTCCATTTAATTCTATCCCCCATTAAGCCACCTTTTTGAGATTTTAAATAGGTATATAGTGGATGTTCTTCCTTGCCATTTACCTTAATTTTTGCCATCATTGGGAATGTTACACCATAATTTAGTTCGCAAAATGAAGCTATTTCTGAATTATCCTTTGGATCTTGTCCACCAAATTGATTGCATGGAAATCCTATGATTACAAAATCTTTGTCTTTATATTCTTTATATAATTTTTCAAGACCTTCGAATTGTGGTGTAAATCCGCATTTACTTGCTGTATTTACAATTAATACCACTTTATTTTTAAGTGAACTCATTTCAAAATCTTTACCATTTATATCTTTTACTGTAAAATCATATATGCTTGTCATATTTACTCCTTTATATATCCTTGAGTTATTAATTTATTATACCCTTAATATGGCTAAAAATACCATTTTTAATAATCAAATTTATTTATATTTTTATTATATGATATACTATTTCTATAATCAAAGTATAAATGGAGTTAGTATGTACAAGGATGTTCCAATTTTTGTTGATGACTTTTTATCTTATCTTAAAACAATTAAAGGGCTATCAATAAATACAGTAAATGAATATTATTATGATATTAGGCTATATCTTAAGTTTATGGCATATCGTTTGAGACTTGTCGATTATGATGACGATGCTGAAATTGAAGATATCGATATTCGCAAGCTTCGTATCAGGGATCTTGAGGGAATCACCGTAATTGACCTTCATAGCTATATTTCATATAGAGATAATGCTCGTGATAATTCTTCGACTACAAGAGCAAGAAAAGTTTCAAGTTTACGAACTTTTTATAAATATCTTACTACAGTTGATAAATCTCTTGATGAAAATCCAACGCTTGAGCTTGAACTTCCAAAGCAAAAGAAAAGAAATCCTGTTTATTTAACTTTGGATGAGTCTAAGAAGCTGTTGCATACTATAAGCCAGGGAAAAAATCAATTCCATAGATATAGAGATTTTGCAATTGTTTTATTATTTTTAACTACTGGTATAAGACTTTCTGAACTTGCATCTATAAATATTGATTCTATTAAAGGAATGGAATTTACAGTTGTCGGTAAAGGAAATAAAGAAAGACTTGTCTATATGACTGAAGCATCAAAGCTTGCAATTGATGAATATTTAAGTATAAGACCGGAAGTTGAAAATGAAAAAGCCCTATTCCTTTCAAATAGACATAGAAGAATGAGTAATAGAGCCATTCAACACATGATTGAAAAATACTTACTTAAGGCTGGTTTTGATACTACAAAATATTCAACGCATAAATTAAGACATACCGCGGCAACACTTATGTATCGCGAAGGCGTAGATATTAGAACCTTGCAAAATGTTTTAGGTCATACATCAATCGCCACAACACAGATATATACTCATGTTGCTGATGAAAGTGTTAAAGGTGCTATAAGTTCAAATCCATTGAAGGATGTTTCGATTGAAGATTAGTCGGATTTTATTTAATTTATTGAAAAATGCTTGTTAATGATTAGCAAGCATTTTTTAGTTTTGATATTATCAATAATTGATTATTAAAATTATTTTCTTTGAATTTTTTCAATTTTTATTTTAATAAAATGGAAAATCTTCTCCATTTTTAATTTTGTAGAAATTTTATCTTATTTAATATCTTTTAATATATAATTCTAATAAAATATCTATTATTTATTATACTAATAGATATTTAAAATTAATACTGTATTGATGCTTTTAAAATTATTTTATATATGTTCTCTAAACAATGAAATAACTTTTCCTAAAATTTCCAAGTTATCAGGTATAATTGGTTCCATTGTAGAGTTTTCTGGAATAAGCATTACTTGACCATTTTTATCATAAAGTCTTTTAACTGTAGCACTATCATCAATCAAAGCTACAATTATATCTCCATGGTTTGCATAATTTGTTTTTTTGACAAGTATTAAATCTCCATCAAATATTCCTGCTTCAATCATTGAATCACCTTTAATATTTAACATGAAATACTCCCCACTTTTCGCTATATGAGCTGGTATTGGAAAATAATCTTCAATATCTTCTATTGCAAGTATTGGATTACCTGCAGCTACATCCCCTACTATCGGAATATCTACAGTTTCTTCTTTTTGAATATTATCTTCTACCAATACTAGTGATCTACTCTTTAAGTCTGGTCTTCTTATTAAACCTAATTCTATTAGTTCTTTTATATCTGATTGAACAGTAGATGTTGATTTGATTTTCAACGCATTTTGAATTTCTCTAACTGACGGAGAATAATTATAATCTGTAATATAATTTTTAATAAAGTCATATACTTTTTGAACTCTTGCTTTCATCGAATACCTCTTTTCAATAATATTATAACAAGAAAATAAAATAAAAACAAATGTTCTTTTTTATTTGACATCGAACAAATGTTCTGATATTATATAGTTAAGTTAAAGAACAAACGTTCGGAGGTTATATATGAAATTCAGAATTAAAGATAGAAAAAAATTTGAAAGATTTATATTAATAACAATGATGATTATCTTCCTAATATCTTATATATTGGTAAGTTTAACTACAAGCTATTTTGTAGAAGGTAAATCTGTTTCAAGCAATAGTATAGTGGTTAAACAAGGAGATACATTATGGTCTATTGCAGAAAAAATAGATTCTAGAAGAGATATACGTGAAATAGTATATGATATACAGCAATTAAACAAAATGCAAAATTCTAATTTAAATCCTGGTGAAAAGTTATATATTCCTGCAAAATAGTGTAAAATATCCCCTACTTATGATAAAATTATCTTTATAAGTGAGGGATAATGAATTTAAATGACTTTAATAAAGTTTTAGTCATTATCAGTAGCAGAGGGCACGACGCTAAGAAGACTAAAAAACTAATTTCAAAAGAATTTAATAAATATATAGATAAATCTAAATACGATATTTTACTAACTCAAGATGAGAAATCAATTATAAATAATTCAACTGAATTTGCAAAACAAAATCCTCATTCCTTAATTATAGTACTTGGTGGTGATGGAAGTGTGAATGAAGCAGTCAATGCAATTGCAGATGAAGATATATATTTTGGATTTTTACCATACGGAACTGGAAATGATTTTGCACGGACTGTATATCCTAAAATGAAATTGAAAGATATCATTAAAGGATTTAATAATATAGAAATAAGACAAACAGATTTAATAAGAGTAAATAATGAATATTCTGTAAATGCTACTGCCTTTGGTTATGAAAGTATTGTACTTGAGAAATCCTTAAATGTAAAAAAACATTTAGGTAGATTTAATAAATTATCTATACTATTGGGGGTGCTTTTAACATTAGGAAAAATTAAGCCATATAGATATTCTTATGAAATAAAATTAGCAAATGGAAAAATAATAACTGGTGGTACCACTAAGATTATAAATGCAATATGCAATGGTAAATTTTATGGAACAGGATTCATGCCCACACCTTATGCTGAAATAGATGATGGATTTATAGATATAAATGTTGTTGAATATCTTGGGCCACTTAAACTTTTGTCTCTTATGAATAAGTACAAATCTGATAAGCATTTAAAACTTGGTGTAAGTCACAACCATAAAGTAGTTTCTGGTAAAATTCAATCTCATGATGGTCCTATGATTGCAAATAATGATGGTAATATTAGATATTATACTAATATAGAATTTGAAATAGTGCCAAAGAAATTAAGATTAGCTATATTTAAGCCAAGTAATAAAGATTCATAATAACTGTATAATACAGATATTATGAATCTTTTTTAAGTTCAATTTTATGGTTCTATGTCAACTGTTGGGGGTGCTGACTCTTTATAATCAGCATCCTCACTTATTCATAGAGCTTTTTTATATGATTTGTTTTGTGTATACAAAACAACCCTTTTTTAATGTTTTTTTGCTCGAC
>JAEZZB010000006.1 GCA_023442495.1 Bacillota bacterium | reverse complement strand
TCGAGCAAAAAAACATTAAAAAAGGGCTTGTTTTGTGTACACAAAACAAATCATATAAAAAAGCTCTATGAATAAGTGAGGATGCTGATTATAAAGAATCAGCACCCCCAACAGTTGACATAGAACCTATTTTTCTCCATAAAAAAAGTCTTAAGGATAAAAATTCCCAAGACTTAAATAATTATTATTTTCTACTCTAATACTACTACACTTAGCTACTATTATTCTATCAACTTTACTATATATTTTAGTATACAGTTAAATCATTATACAGTTTCTTATCAATTATTTCTTCAACTGATAAATCTTTTATTCTTACAGAATTTAATAAATCATTATATGAACTAAAGATACAGTAAACTTGCTCTTATACGTCAGTAAAGATATATCCTTTTTCTGAATAGCTTAAAGAATACATTTTGTCCAAGTAATAAAATTCGAATTCATGATTCATTGATATATCTTCTAAAAAAGATTGTAAATTATATTCATTAAATCTAGAATAATTTCCATATTTTTTATATGAACTAATAGTATGTCATTTTTTTCTAATAATAATTCTTCCATTTTATTTTCGATATCCATACCACTTTTTTACAATATTACTATTTCATAGAATAATCTACCCTAGTTTTATGATTTATCCATAAATAGTTCTAATTTAATTTACTTTTATATAAAATATCCAAATATTCTGGTAGATTATAAGGAGATACAATAAGAGATTTGAACCTGTATGCATTAACATTACGAACATATGGTGTATTGAATCTTTTAAATGCCTTTTCCCCAACTCCAAATTTATATGCTTGAAAGACAATTTTTGAGCAATAAGTTTCTTTTGTTGAGTTTATATCAAAAGAAATTCTATAAACTGATTTTGAATTTCTATATTTTCTATCTGCCCAGTTTGCCGCACTTTTTCCCCAACTAGCATATCTTGGTCTATATACTTTTATCCAACCAGATGAATATTGCTTCTTAAATCTTAAGGGTGAAATAGTTCTAACGTAGCTATCTTTATTTGGTATATCCAATATAGTTCTGCTATTTAATGCAATCGCGGCATGTCCTGTTAAACCAAAAAAACTAGTCGAATTAGTAATTAAGACATCACCAGGATTCAACGTAAATGATAAACTGCTTTTATTACTATATTTATTAGCAACCTTAGAGTCATAGACTTTATAAAAAATATCACTATTATCTAGTTTTTTTTCTAAAATTGCACTTTCATTTATTAACTTTAATACATCTTCGTATTTTACATCTTCGGCAATATATCCTTCTTCAACATTCTTTATATATTCTTGATATGTAAATCCATCTTCAGCGAATACATTCGTTGAAAAAATAAATAAATATAATGCTAAAAGTACTAAACTTATTTTTCCTAAACTAAATTTAAATTTTCTCATGACATCTCCTTTTAAATTCAAATCTCTACTAAAAATATATTTTTTTTCTTTTATAACTTTTACTACGCAATAAACACAGAATTATAAGTCCGTGTTTTCCCTTTTAATTCTCAATAAAATAAATTGGTTTTTCTAAGACTTTACTTATAGTATATTCTGCATTTTCATTGTCATATATAGAAATATCTATATTGTTATAATCAAAATATTTCAACGGATTATATCCATGCAGTTCAAAAATATAATTGTAGTTTCTATCCTTCTTAAACCTTATTTTTGCAATATATCCTCCCTGCTTACTATCTCTATATATTTTCTTTTCTATTATCTCTTCTGCACTTATTCCTTCACTTGATATGTATTTGTCTACATTCTTTTCAAATAGAATTTTTGAAATAAATAAAATATATATAATTATTAAAATAATTATTGCAATTATTGAGCCTGTTATCCATTTTCTCATAATTAATACTCCTTTTCTTCTTAATTTTTGATTGCACCTTCTAAATAAAGTTAGATACATCAACATTTTCAGCAAATACCATATTAATATTTGTGATAACAATAGCAAAAACTAATATGAATGTAATAATTTTTTTGATTCTTTTAATTATTTCCTCCAAAAATATTTATAACAAAATTTTATCAAAAAATATCTTGTTAATCAAGTAACAATTTTAACGTAAAAATTAATTTTTACTTTCTTTTATATTATTTGCTCCATTATTATCCTCTAGTTTTGAAAGCGTCCTTTTATGAACTTTAAAACAATACTGAATTGAATAATTCATATCCACAGCTATTTGTTCCCATGAATCGAAACAAAGATATCTTTTTTCTAATTGTATATTCTTAAAATCATTTACTTCCATTTCCTACCTCCTTTTTAGAGCAAAAAAAGACGATAGATTTTAATTTGGTTCTAAAATATCTGTTGGGGGTGCTGACTCCTAGCAGATGTCTTCTTTTTAAAACAAAAAAATTGCACTTATTCGTAAAATTCCTTAAAATTTAATCACGACAACTAAAGAAAGGAGAACAAATAAGTGCATACTAATAATATCACAAAAGTGGTTAACATCAAAGATCTAAATATTACAAATTTTCAGGAAACTGATGATGAAATAATATTCTATGGAAATCTTTTCAATCATAGAAAAGATTGTCCTAAATGTCACTCAACTAAAATTGAAGTTCATGATTACAGAATACAA
>JAEZZB010000109.1 GCA_023442495.1 Bacillota bacterium | reverse complement strand
ATTCTACTACTTTTTGACGAAATCTCATTTCTTCTGTTATACTAGTTTTCATAGGAAGTCTTCTTTCTGTTAATATTTTTCTCTTAAACCAATATTATCAGATGACTTCCTATTTTTATATTTTTTTTGTCACATATCTATTATTGCCTAACAAGATTAATTTAGCATTAAAAAACAAAATCAATATACACAATTTATCGTGCATAACTCTTGATTAAACTACTATATGTAGTATAATAATATTATTGGAGGGCTAAAATGGAAGTTATTAAAAGAAATGGAAGCGTAGCTGAATTTGATAAAGAAAAAATAATAATAGCTATTGAAAAGGCGATGAACTCATTTACTGGAATCTATGAAGAAGGTCTTGCTCTACAAATTGCAAATGAAATCGAAGAAATAGCAAAAAGAATGGATAGAGCTATAACCATTCATAGTATAGAAGATGAAGTTTATTATAGATTAATTAAATATGGAAATCTTGCAACTGCAAAAGCGTATGAATCTTATAGGTCCGTGCAAGAGTTCAAGAGAAAAATGAATACCATTGATAGAGATGTACTTGGTATACTTGATAAGTCTAATTCGGAAGTAATCGATGAAAACTCAAATAAAGACGCCAAAATTGTAAGCACGCAAAGAGACTTAATAGCTGGTGAAGTATCTAAAGATATAGCTAGAAGAAAACTTATACCAGCAGACATATTATTAGCTCATGATACAGGAGCTATACATTTCCATGATATGGACTACATAATGCAGCCAATGTTTAATTGCTGTCTAATCAACTTAGAAGATATGCTTACAAATGGTACTGTTGTAAATGGTAAAAAAATTGATTCACCAAAGAGTTTTCAAGTTGCTTGTACAGTAACTACTCAAATTATCGCTCAAGTTGCATCTGGTCAATATGGTGGGCAATCTATTAATGGAGTAGATAGAGTTCTAGCACCATTTGTAAGAAAATCATATAACAAATATCTTGAAGCTTCTTTAAGAGAACAAAAAGAAGTGTATGGTATTGAACCAGATATAGAAAAAGCTGAAAAAATTGCATGGATGCGTACAAAAAAAGAAGTTAAAGATGGTATACAAACTATTCAATATCAAATAAATACATTAATGACTACAAATGGTCAAGCGCCATTCGTAACTCTATTTATGCATTTCTTGCCAGGTTTTGAATATGAAAAAGAAGCAGCTCTAATTCAACAAGAAATACTTGAACAAAGATATCAAGGTATTAAAAATGAAGCTGATGTATATGTTACACCTGCATTTCCAAAATTAATTTATGTTCTAGATGAACACAATGTACATCCAGATTCTAAATATTATTATCTAACAAAACTTGCTGCTAAATGTACTGCTAAGCGAATGTATCCTGACTATGTATCAGCGAAGAAAATGAAAGAATTATATGAAGGAAATGTATTTTCCCCAATGGGTTGTAGATCATTTTTATCACCATGGAAAGATAAAAATGGCAATTATAAGTTTGACGGTAGATTCAATATGGGAGTTGTAAGCTTAAACTTACCTCAAATAGCAATTTTAGCAAATCATAGCGAAGAAAAATTCTTTGAAATTCTTGAAAAGCGTCTTGAACTTGCAAAAAGAGCATTGCTTTTAAGATATGATTTATTAAAAGATGCTACAAGTGATGTTTCTCCAATTCATTGGCAATATGGGGCTTTAACAAGACTAGATAAAGGCGAAAAAATTCGTCCATATCTCGAAAACGGTTATGCAACAATTTCCCTTGGATATATTGGTGTATATGAAGCTTCTATATTAATCACAGGTAAATCTCACACTGCTAAAGGTAATGATTTTGCTATGAAAGTTGTTAGAAGATTAAGACAAGCAACAGATGCTTGGAAAAAAGAAACGAAAATCGGTTTTGCTCTGTATGGTACACCAGCAGAAAGTTTGACTCATAGATTTGCTTCAATTGACAAAAGAAGATTTGGTGTAATTAAAGATATTACTGATAAAGGTTATTATACAAATTCATATCATGTCGACGTTAGAGAAGACATTTCAGTATTTGAGAAGTTTGATTTTGAGTCACAATTCCAAGAATTATCAACAGGTGGTATGATTTCATATGCAGAAATTCCAAATATGAATCACAATCTAGAGGCGGTTGAAACACTTGTAAGATATATTTATAATCATATAATGTATGCAGAATTTAATACAAAATCAGACTATTGTCATGAATGTGGATTTGACGGTGAAATCAAAGTAAATGAAAACAATCAATGGGAATGCCCAAATTGTCACAATAGCAATAAAGATAAGCTTACAGTGATTAGACGTACATGTGGTTATCTAGGCGAAAACTTCTGGAATGAAGGACGTACTAAAGAAATAAGTGCAAGGGTGTTACATATATGAGAGAGTATGGTAATTATGCACAAATAAGAAAATACGATGTAGCAAATGGTTTTGGTATAAGGGTGTCAATATTTTGCACAGGTTGTACTCATAAATGCCCAGGATGTTTCAATGAACTTTATCAAGATTTCAATTATGGTAAAAAATGGACACAAGAACAGACAGATTTAGTTGTAGAATATATGAAAGATCCTGCCGTAAAAGGACTGACATTACTAGGGGGAGAACCATTCCAAAACACTTGGCTTGTAGATGTAATTCGTGAAGTTAAAAAACAAACTGACAAAGAAATATGGGCATATTCTGGATATATTTATGATAAATTAATTCAAGATGAAGATCGATTAGAAATGCTAAAAGAATGTGACATATTAATAGATGGTCCATTCATTCAAGAATTAAAAGACCTAAAATTAAGATTTCGTGGGTCATCAAATCAAAGAGTAATAGATGTCAAAAAAACATTAGAAACTGGTGAAGTTGTTGTGCTAGATATTGATTGAGAAAAATATTAAAAGATACCTGTTCGGGAGTTTGCAAACAGGTATTTTTTTGTATAACAATTTTTGTTGGGGCTCTTTCTCCAACAGTTTTTTAACAAATTGCTTTTCTTGGTTTTTAGATTAAAAGTGTTTTGTTCTTTCTGTCAAAGACTATAC
>JAEZZB010000097.1 GCA_023442495.1 Bacillota bacterium | reverse complement strand
TTATGAAACATTGAATTTCTGGGAATCAGAAGGACTTGAAAGAGTAGTACTTGCTAGAGAAGTTTCAATGGATGAAATTAGAGAAATGAAAAAACATGTAAATGTTGAAATTGAAGCATTTATACATGGTGCTATGTGTATTTCTTATTCAGGAAGATGTGTATTGTCAAATCATATGGCATCAAGAGATGCGAATAGAGGTGGATGTACACAATCTTGTAGATGGAAATATGGACTATTTGAAATGGACGAAAATGGAGAGAAAAACAGCATTACTACTGGAGAAAATGACCCAGAAGTTGAACCATTTTCAATGAGTTCCGTTGATATGAGCATGATTCAACACATTCCTGACCTTTGCGAAGCGGGTGTTGAAAGTCTTAAAATCGAAGGAAGAATGAAATCTATTCACTATGTTTCAACTGTTTCAAGCGTATATCGTCAAGCAGTTGACAGCTATTGCGAAGATCCAGACAACTATGTTCTAAAACAAGAATGGATTGATGAATTATGGAAAATTTCTCAAAGAGAATTATGTTCAGGATTCTATTATGATGTACCTACTGAAAATGAACAATTATTTGGAAAAAGAAGAAGAAATCCTGAGTGGGATTTTGTGGGAGAAGTTATATCATACGATGAAGAAACTCAGATAGCTACAATTCAACAAAGAAACTATTTTAGAGTGGGCGATGAATTAGAAATCTATGGCCCAGGAATGAAACATTTTAGACAAATATTAACTAATCTTTGGAATGAAGATGATGAATCAGTTGAAGAAGGTAATCAAGCTATGTTCATTTATAAAATGAAAGTTAAACAAGCTGTTAAACCAAATGATTTAATTAGAAGGTATATAGGAAAAAAATGAATCAGAAAATTAAAAATTCAAAATTAATTTTTACAATTATAGGACTTTTAATATATTCAATTTCATGGGGGAATCAATTATTTAATTGGAATATATTAAATATATCTAGTGAAGCTTTTTCAGCTATAAGCATATTTTTTGCTTCCATATTACTGTGGATATTTGTAGCAACAGATTGGCCGAGTTTACTTGCAATTTTAGCAATAGGAATGATTCCAAGTATTGGATTTAGCAAAGCTTTACAATTATCATTTGGGAATCAGACATTTATATTTTTATTATTTACATTTGTAGTGACATATGCATTAAATCAAACAAGTTTACTAAAAAGAGTATCATTTAATTTATTAAACTCAAAACTTGCAAAATCAAGTGGTTACGGTTTTATTATAAGTTTACTTTTAGTTGTTTTGATTATAAGTAGCATAATGTCACCAACAGTAATATTTATGTTTTTCTTCCCAATTTATGAGGAATTAGTACAACAGTTTGGATGGGAAAAAGGTGATAAATCAGCAAGTATTTTATTATTTGCCATGTTTACAACAATTGCAATTGGAACTGCAATGACTCCGATAAATCATGTCTTTTCAGTAACAGCAATGTCAATATTCAAGGAAAGTGCCAATATTGAAATTACCAATTATCAATATATGATGCTTGGAATTCCTAGCGGAATAATAATATTTGCGTTTTTACTTTTATTTATAAGAAAAATTGACTTTTCAAATATTAAAAATGTAAATTTAAAGACAATTGCAATTAATAAAAAAATGAATAAAAGAGAAAAAATAATTATCACTATTTTCTTTATAATGATAGCTTTGTGGATAGTTCCAGAAATGTTTATTTCAATTTTTCCATCATTTGCAAAGTTCATTAAAGCAAATGGACTAGCATTTGCGCCGCTATTTGCAACAATTATTTTGCTAATATTAAAAATAGACAATAAACCATTATTAAATATATCGGATGCGATATCAAAAGGTGTTCATTGGCCTAGCTTATTACTAGTATCTGCAACACTTTTATTAGGTTCAACAATTTCAAATCAAGATATAGGTGTTGTGAAAATTATTCAAGATAATGTAACACCTATAATCAAAAATGCATCTCCAATGCTTATAGTATTGATATTTACATTAATAGCAGGACTATTTACAAACTTTACATCAAATCTTGTAACAGTTTCATTTGTAAGCACTATACTTATGACATTAAAACCTTCTGGAGTCGAAATTGCAACCCTTATATCAATCATAGGATTTTCATCATCTTTAGCGATGATGACAGCACCATCCATGCCATATGTTGCAGTTTCTATAGGAAGTGAATGGACAAATTCAAAAGATTGTATAAAATATGGTGGATTATTCTTGATATTATCTACAATTGTTTTGATATTTGTGACCTATAATATTGGATTAGTTGTATTTTAATTGTTTAATTTGTATTTAGTGTAAATGTTTAAAGAAAAAAATATTTAAAGAGGATATATGTTAGAAGAACAAAGAAATAAAATTGACAATATCGACAAACAAATAGTTAAACTTTTCGAAGAACGTATGAATACCGTTGTCGAAATAGCAAAGATAAAAAAAGAAAATAATATGCAAATTTTTGATTCTTCAAGAGAGAATCTTGTAATTGAAAAAGTTAAATCATATCTTGAGAATAAAGAAATTGAAGAATATTTAAAAGAATTTTATTTAGAATTGATGAAAATATCTAAGAAATATCAAAAAGAAATAATCGACAAAGATTTTAAAAAATAATAGAATTCTATATTAAGAAACAATATATATCTATCATTAGATTTTTCAACTAATATAATATTAAGCTTCCATTGTAAATAAGATAAAAATAGAAAAAATTTAAAAAATATTCTAAGAAACTTTCTTATTAGAGGATATAAAATTTTATAAATCTCATATTTGTATTGACAAACTTTTATAATACAGTATACTTATAAATATATATATATATTTATAATATTCAAAAAAGTATAGGATAATAATATGAAAAAACTAATAGAAAAATTAATTCAGCCATTTACTTTGGCAACTTTAATGGTAATAATTATTCAGATTATGGATAGTCGAAATCCAAATTCTTTTCAAGCATTAGGATTTATTTTTGTTATAATAACCTCAATTCTTATTTCACTATTTTTATACTTTAATAAAGATAGCAATAAATAGTTTCAGAGTTAAATTTAATTATAATAGTGGGGTGTCAGAGTGTTCAAATTCTGATATCTCATTTTTTTTTATTTTGAATTTTATCTAAAGGGAAAATTATTTATTATAATTTTATGAATTTTATGTAATGCTTTTAATTCTTGTTAATTATAGAAAGGTGACAAATCGAGAAATTTCGCTTGCATTATTATTTTACCTATGATATTATATTCAAGATAAAAAAAATATGGGGGAAAATAAAATGCTTAAGAAATCAATTTTGACAATGAACGAACTATCAATTGAAGACATAAATTTGATTTTAAATGATGCACTTTTATTTTCTAATTCTTTCAAAGATTGGCAATTATCTCGTAAGA
>JAEZZB010000096.1 GCA_023442495.1 Bacillota bacterium | reverse complement strand
TGATGAATTACCACAACTATTCAATGTGTTTTTGGGTGATATGAGTTTAGTTGGTCCAAGACCTCCTGTAACATACAGACCATATGATGGTTATGAAAATTACCCACAATGGGCAAAAAAGAGATTTGAAATGAGACCGGGAGTTACTGGACTTGCTCAAGTTAAAGTGAGAAATAGTGCAACTTGGGATGAAAGAATAAAGATAGATAATGAGTATATAGATAGTTTTAATTTATGGCTTGATATTAAGATTTTATTTATGACTGTAGGAAAAGTATTTGGTTCAGATAATATTTATAATTAAGAGGAAATATGTTAAAAAAAGATAATATAGTTCTAAGACCTATACTTAGATCAGATTTGGAAAAATTAAATAAATGGAAAAATGATGAAGAAATATTCATGTATTTGGGTGGAGGGTTTAATCCTCAATCCATAGATCAACAATCAATATGGATAGATAAGCTAATCAATATCGATGATAAAAACAAAAGATATATAATTGAAATCGAAAAAGAAGCAATAGGTTTAATAGGACTTTACAATATACATAATATTTATCAAAATTGTGAAATAGGAATGTATATCGGAGAAAAAGATTTTCAAGGTAAAGGTTATGCAAAAGAAGCTTATTATTTAATTGAACGATATGCAGTCGAATATCTTAACATGAGAAAAATTAAGCTTTTTGTAGTTAATGATAATACTAATGCCATAAGTTTTTGGAGTAAATTAGGCTTTGAAACAGTTGGTATTCTTAAAGAAGAACGATATATAAAAGGAAGATTTAGAGATCTTTCAATAATGGAAAAGTTTTTACAAAAATAGTATATATTTTATGATAAAAATATAAGAAGGTTATAATGATTAATATCTTATTGTTAAGTGTAGGTACAAGAAATAAAATAGTAGAATATTTTATGAACAATATAATTGTTGATGGGGAAAAGATAGGTAATATCATTGCTACTGATGCGAGCAAATTAGCTCCGGCAATATATTTGGCAGATAAACACTATATAGTCCCTAGAATTAATGAAGAAGGTTATTTAGATAAAATCTTCGAAATATGTGAAAAAGAAAAGATTAATGCGATACTATCATTGATTGATCCAGAGCTTAGCACTATTAGTGAACAAAAAGAAAAATTTGACCAAATGGGAGTTAAAATCGTAGGATCTTCTTTTGAAGTCAATGAAATAGCACTTGATAAAATAGAAATGTATAAATGGCTTACAAAACATAATTATAATACTCCAAAATCATATATTGATTTAGAACTATTTAAGGATGATTATGAAAATGGCTTAATAGATTTTCCTGTTTTTGTAAAACCTGTTAAAGGAAGTGCTTCAATAAATATTAGTAAAGTTGATGATTTAGAAACATTAGAATTCCTATTCAAAAAACAAGATGGATTGATGGTTCAAGAATTAATGAATGGACAAGAAATAGGAGTAGATGTATATATAGATTTAATTTCAGAGAAAATAGTATCTATATTTTCAAAGAAGAAATTATTAATGAGAGCTGGAGAAACAGATAAAGCAGTATCATTTAAAGATGAAAAACTATTTGATTTAGTCAAGAAATTTGTGAATGAATTTGGTTTTACTGGACAAATAGATATTGATGTATTTGATATAGATGGAAAGTACTACATATCAGAAGTAAACCCAAGATTTGGTGGTGGCTATCCACATGCTTATGAATCAGGTGTTAATCATATGAAATTGATTATCAATAATTTACAAGGAAAAGAAAATACAGTAAATATAGGTAATTACAAAGAAGACATATATATGATGAAATATAATGAAATTATGATAAATGAAATATAATGAGAAATGGAATTAGAAAGATTCGATGGATTTGATAAAAGAAGGAAAAGTAAATGATAAATTTTTTAAATGATTATAGTTTTACAGCTTGTCCAGAAATAATGGAAGTTTTGAATAACAGTGTGGATATAAAATATCTAGGATATCTTAAAGATGATCATACAAAAAATGCTATTAGAATAATTAGAGAAAAAGTTAAAGATGAAACTGCTGAAATACAATTTTTAATGGGTGGAACGCAGACAAATTTAATTGCAATTGCTGCGTTTTTAAGACCACATGAGGCAGTAATTACACCTACAACAGGCCATATAAATGTACATGAAGCAGGATCGATAGAAGCTACTGGGCATAAATGTATTACTATAAATTCAAGAGATGGTAAGTTATATCCAGATTTAATAGTAAAATATATGGATAAACCGACATTGAGTAATGCGGGAATTTTAGATGTTAAACCAAAATTAGTATACATATCTCAAAGTACTGAACTCGGAACTACATATTCAAAAGCTGAATTAAAGGCTTTAAGAGAAGTATGTGATAAATACGACCTATACCTTTTTGTCGACGGGGCAAGACTTGGTAGTGCGTTAGCCTGTACGGACACGACATTCGAAGATTACGGAAAATATACGGATGCTTTTTATATTGGTGGTAATAAGAATGGGGCGTTATTTGGTGAAGCTCTCGTAATACTTAATGATAAATTAAAGGAAGATATCGGCTATATTTCCAAGCAACGTGGCGGAATTATGGCTAAGGGTTGGATACTCGGTATTCAATTTGAAAGACTGTTACAAGATGATTTATTTGAAAGAAATGGAAAACATGCAAATGACATGTCTGATTTACTGAGAGACGAATTAAGTAAGCTTGGAGCAAAATTTTATACAAAATCCGATTCTAATCAAACATTTTTAGAAATAAATAAAGAAATCTATAAGGAACTTAAAGAAAAAGTTATATTTGAAACAGTAG
>JAEZZB010000095.1 GCA_023442495.1 Bacillota bacterium | reverse complement strand
GCCTCCCGTAGGAGTCTGGACCGTGTCTCAGTTCCAGTGTGGCCGTTCAACCTCTCAATCCGGCTACTGATCATCGCCTTGGTAGGCCTTTACCCCACCAACTAGCTAATCAGACGCGAGACCATCTATCACCGATACAATCTTTAACATTAATTTCATGCGATACTAATGTGTCATAAGGTATTAATCCCGGTTTCCCGAGGCTATCCCTTTGTGAAAGGCAGGTTCCTCACGTGTTACTCACCCGTTCGCTACTTTCATTTATATTCGTCATCCCGAAGAAATCTGTACATAAAATCACGTTCAACTTGCCTGTGTTAAGCACGCCGCCAGCGTTCGTCCTGAGCCAGGATCAAACTCTCAAATAAAAGTTTAATCTAGCTTATTTTTCTTTGAAATTATTCAACTCAAAAGTTTTGACTTATTTTGTTGTTTAGGTTCTTTGTATTTCGCCACTTAAAATCTTCTTTTTTGTGACGACTTATATATATTACCACCGATTAAAAACTTTGTCAAGCTTTTTTTTATATTTTCTACAGTTAAAAAGCTATGTTTTTATCAGCAACTTTTATATATTATCAAAAAATTTTATGTTTGTCAAACATTTTATTTTAAAACATAAAACTCCTAGCATTGCTAGGAATTTAATTATAATATATTTTATTTAAATTTGCAAATTAATTTTGTATACTTCTTATTAGATTAATTTCACTAATAGTTCTATTTACTATATCCCCTATTTCTTGTATCTGTTCTTTTGATAGTACACTTGAATAAATAGCATAATAAAACTTGCTATCTGAATTAACAACACCACATTCATATATTTGACTATCACTAATAACTGATTTATTTACATTTCCTACATTACTATATATCGAATTAGTAAATAAATCATCACTATTATTAAATATATTGCTAAATAAAGAATTAATAATAGAATTGCTTGAATTATATATTTCGATTAATTTTACCATATCTTTAGTAGTATAATTTTCAATATTGGATTTGCCTAATTTTTCAGCTAAATAATTTTCTACACTTATATTTTTACCAGCTAAATACCTATTTAACATACTCCTTGAAGCAGAATCTTTGATATTTAAAGTATCTCTTAAAATCTTTTCAATATTATATTTATAATTAATGGAACTTTCAGAATATATATTTGAACCGTTCTCTAAATCCGATTTTATCAGTGATATTGAATCATCTAGATTAATTGATTTATTATCTATCCCATCTCTAATCATTAGTAAATATATTATATCAACTACATCTACATTATACTCTACATTACTATTTAACAAGAGTAAGTATTCATCATTTTGCTTAATTGATAAACTAAAATCATCCTGACTAAGATTTTTTTCATCTAAATACGTCTGTATTTTGTCCCACAAATAATATTCAAAATTTCCAATGTACTTATTTTTTATTTCCCAATCAGTATTTTGTAATAAATTATAATTTCCTTCTTCATATAAATACTTTTTATAATATAAATTGTTGTTAAACTGATTATATTTGTTGCTAAAATCGGAATTATTATAATATCTACCGATAGCAGAAATATTTTTTGATTTGTTTGATTTTTTTCTACTAAAATAAGAAATTAATAAAAATGTTGAAATTAAAAGTATTAAAATTAATATGGTAATTACTCTATTTCTTTTGCGTTTTTTAATGATTCTTTCTCTTCTTTTAGATACACGGTTTGAATTTCTAGTACTAAGTTTTTGATTTCTTATTCTATTTTCTTTATCAGATTTTTTTTTCCTTAGCAAATTCTACTCCACTATATCTTTATATTTTCCATAACCTTCTTCATCCATTTTTTCAAATGGAATGAATCTCAAGCTTGCACCATTTATGCAATATCTAAGTCCACCAAATTCTACAGGTCCATCATTAAATACATGACCTAAATGCGTATCACCTGATTTTGATTTAACTTCAACCCTTCTTCTATTAGTAATAGTATTGTCTTCAAAATAATTTATACCATTATCTTGTATGGGCTTACTGAATGATGGCCATCCACAACCAGCATCAAATTTATCTGTGGAAGAGAATAATGGTTGTCCAGTAACTACATCCACATAAATACCTTTTTCATAGAAATTATCATATTCACTTGAAAACGGCATTTCAGTATCACAATTTTGTGTAATTTCATATTGTTCTTTTGTTAATTTATCCTTAATTTTTTCATCTGATGGTTTAACATATTCCATTATTTCAGAATCTTTATGAACTAAAGTAAGATCCACATGACAATATCCGCCAGGATTTTTTTCTAAATATTTTTGATGATAATCTTCAGCAACATAATAATTTTTTAATAATTTATCTTCTACTACTATTTCCTTTTCATAATTATTTTTAACAATTTCAAAGAAATCTTGTACAACTTTTCTATCATCAAGATTTTGTGTAAATATAGCTGTTCTATATTGAGTTCCAATATCTCCGCCCTGTTTATTTAAAGACGTAGGATCTATGGTTCTGAAATAGTGTTCTAGAATTTGATATAAATTAATCTTTTTAGGATTATAAATAATTTTTGTAGTTTCTGCATATCCTGTAGCGCCTGTACATACTTGTTCGTAAGTAGGATTTTCACCAATACCATTTGCATAACCTACTTCTGTTTCTATAATTCCATCTACTTGATCAAAATATGCCTGAGTTCCCCAAAAGCAACCACCAGCTAAATAAATTTCATTATTATATTTTTTTTCAATATTTGATTTAATCATATTTTCTCCTATATACTATTGTATCTTCTTACATTTTCTTCTGAAAGAAAATCAAATGCATTATTTATCTTTTTAAACATTTCATCTGCATTTTTTTCTTTACTAATATCTGGATGATATCTCTTTGCAAGCTTTCTATATGCAGATTTTACCGTATTATAATCTGAATTATGTGGAACACCTAATACATCACAAGCCTCTTCATATTGTTTCTTGAAACTTGAAAACGGATTTTGATTGTATCCTCCTTGATAACCGCCCTGATAGCCACCTTGGTAACTACCTTGGTTATAACCTGAAAAGTTTTCTTCAAAGAATCTTCTCCATTGTTCTTCTTGCGCCCTTTGTCTTTGACGTCTTCTTTCTTCTTCTTTTCTTAGTTCTTCTTCAAATTTTTCTTGTTGTTTTCTATCATATTCAGCCTTATAATAATTTATGTCTTTATATTTACTTTTACCATTTCTATAATATTCAGCATAATCATATAAAAAGTGAATATGTGCATAATTTATTTTGTAAAAGCTCAATAAACCAGCTCTACCTAAAAATGAAATACTAAATAACAAAATTATTATAGTTATTAAAGTAAGCCCAAATCCCGTTAACACAAATAATAGCAATGGTGGAAATACAAACATTCCTATAAACATTAAAACTATAATTGGTAAAAATATATTTTTTAAATAATCTGCACCATTTACAACAAATTCTAAAATAATTATTATAAATTTATATATGACTTCAACAAATTTTGCAAAACCATATATTATATTACCCCATAAATTTCGCATATTTACCCCATAATGTGATTCTCAACTCTATTATAAAGATTATAATATTCACCTTTATTTTCTAACAATTCTCTATGAGTTCCTCGCTCTTTAATTCCTTCTTCTGTTAAAACAATAATCTCATCAGAATTAATAATAGTTGTTAATCTGTGAGCAATTGTAATTGTTGTTCTTCCCTTTGATAATAGACTAAGTGATTCTTGAACAATTTTTTCACTCTTATTATCAAGTGCAGATGTTGCTTCATCAAGTATAAGTATAGCTGGATTTTTTAAAAATACTCTTGCGATACTTATTCTTTGTTTTTGTCCACCAGAAAGCATTACCCCTCTTTCACCTACATGGGTATCAAAACCGTATGGAAGCTTTTCTATAAATTCTAACGCTCCAGCCAATTTCGCTGCATTTTTCACTTCTTCAAATGTAGCATCCATATTGCCATATAGTATATTTTCATAGACGCTACCACTAAATAAATACACATCTTGTTGCACAATACCAATATTATTTCTTAAAGATTTTAATTCTATCTGTCTAATATCTTTTCCATCTATTCTTATACTACCAGAATCTATATCATAAAATCTTGGTATTAAATTAGTTAAGGTAGTTTTGCCCCCTCCTGACGGACCAACAAGTGCAATTTTTGACCCAGCTTTAATATTAAGATTTATATCTGATAATACATTTTTACTAATCTCTGGATTTTCACTATCAGATTCATATGAAAAACTTACATTTTCAAAGCTTATATTTCCTTCTAATTTATTTAAAAAAATTGGATTTTCACTATTTTTAATACTAGGTTCTTCATCCATTATTTGTAAATATCTTTCTATACCAGAAATACCTTTTTCAAAAACTTCAATAAAGTTAATTAATCTAGATACAGACGCCAACAATGTAGTTGTATACATTGTATATAAAATAAAATCACCGGAATTTATCTTTCCTTTTATAATAAAATATCCACCAAATATCACAACTGTAATATACATCAACGCATCCAAAATCTTGGTAGTCGCAGTAAATTCAGCCATTGATTGATAAAATTCTTTCTTTATACCTAAAAACTTTTTATTTGATTGATCAAATTGTTCTATTTCAATTTCTTCATTTGCAAATGATCTTATCACTTTAATTCCTAAAAGTGAATCTTCTATACTTGAATTAATTTCACCAATTTGATGTCTTTGTGCCATTTGTGTACTTCTAATTTTCTTTCTTGTTTTATTAGTAAATACAAGCATCAAAGGAAGCATAAAAAATATTATAAAAGTCAATGTTAAATTAATATTTGCAAGAATTATAAAGGTAGCAATAACCTTTACAACTGCTACTAAAAATTCTTCTGGGCAGTGATGTGCAAATTCTGTAACTTCAAATAAATCATTTGTAACTCTTGATAATAGATTTCCTATTTTATTCTTGGCATAAAATTCATCACTTAAATACTGAATATGAGAAAACACAGTTCTTCTCATATCTTTTTCAATGCTGGCACCCATTATATGACCATATTTTTGCATATAAAAAGTAGCAAGTATTTCAATAATTTTTAAAGCTATGTATAATCCTCCCATATGAAGAATAAATTTCATACTAAGAGAAGCTATATTGATTGTTGCTTTGTTAGTTATAGATCTTATAATAAGTGGCAATGATATTTCTGCAACTATTGTTAATACTGCAGCAATCATATCTGTTACAAAAAGAAATTTATAATTACCATAATAAGGGATGAATTTTAAAATTAATTCTCTTATAGTATATTTTTTATTTTTCATAATAACTCCTCAAACAATTATATCATACAAGTAAATTTTATAATTCTTATGTAGTTTTTTAATTTATATAAATTTTTACATTGTTAATTTTTTTTAACATTTATAAACTTTGTTAAAACTCTAATTATACAGCTTTTTATCAATCTTGACTAAATTACTCAACATTTTATAACCCGTTGAATTGACTAAGTTTTCAAAATATTTTATACTAAATTACTATAAGGAGTTAATGTGAAGTGAGAAAATTTTTATTAGTATATTTAATTATTTTAAGTGTATTATCTCTATTCATTGGAGCAATAAATTTTAATTTAATAGATTTATTTACTAACAACGAAAGTTTAGAAACACTTTTGATTTCTCGTTTTCCTAGACTAATAACAGTATTATTAACAGCGACAGCTTTGTCTACAGCTGGTTTAATAATGCAAAAACTAACCATGAATAATTTTGTGTCGCCATCAACAGGTGCAACAATTTATTCCTCTCAGCTAGGAATTGCAATATCATTAGTATTTTTACCAAATTCATCTTTATTTTTCAAATCAACTTTTTCGTTTTTATTTTCAATATTAGGTACATTAATATTTGTCTATTTTGTAAATAAAATGAATTTCAAAAACAAAGTGATGGTTCCACTTATTGGAATAATGTTTGGTTTCATTATTTCTGGCTTTACATCCTTTTTATCATTTAAACATGGATTTTCACAAACCATGGCTACATGGCTAATTGGAAGCTTTTCCTTAATTTTACGTGGAAGATATGAAATATTAATGATTACATTACCTCTTGTCGTACTTTCAATTATTTTTGCTAGACATTTTAATATTGTAAGTATGGGAAAGAATATGGCAAATAATTTAGGTGTATCCTATAATAAAATTTTAGTATTAGGATTAGTAATGTCTTCTCTATTAACAGCTTCTACTGTTGTAGTGGCTGGAAGTATATCATATATAGGTTTAATTATTCCTAATATAATTTCTCTTTACAAAGGAGATAATATTAAAGATACTCTATTTGAGGTTAATTTATTAGGTATGTCTTATCTATTAACATGTGATGTAATTGCAAGACTATTAATAGCCCCTTATGAATTACCAGTAGAATTAGTTTCTGGAGTTTTAGGTTCCATTATTTTTATATTCCTTATATTTAAAAAACTAAAAGTAAGGTCATTTTTTAAAATTAGAAAACATAAGGAAAGTTGGATTCCATGAATAATAAAAACTTTAGGATAATATTGATTCTAAGTATACTGGCAATTATATCAATATTTTTATATTTATTTTATGATATTAATCCAGAAATTATTAAATTTGCACTAAGTCTAAGAATACCAAAACTATTAGCGATGATACTTGCTGCAATTTGTATAAGTATTTCAACATATGTATTTCAAACAATAGTTAGTAACTATTTAATAACTCCTTCATTACTAGGAATGAACTCCTTATATTTATTGATACAAACTGGTATTGTTTTTGTTTTAGGTAGCAGTAGTTATCTATTTACCAATCAGTATATATCTTTTGTGTTTGTTCTAATTATTATGTCGATAATTTCAATTTTCTTATATAGTTATTTATTTAAGAAAACAGACTACAATATAGTCTATATATTGCTTATTGGAACTGTACTGTCGACATTATTTAATTCCATGCAAAAATCCATGATACGAGTTATGGACCCAAATGAATATGATTCACTTTTAAATTCATTGGTTGCTTCATTTTCAAATATCAAAAGTGATTTAGTTTTTATTGGATATATATTAGTCATAGTTTTGTTAATCTGTTTTAGAAAAGATTTCAAAAACTTAGATGTAATGTCACTTGGAAAAAATATATCCATTAATCTGGGAATAGATTATGATAAAGAAAGTCAAACATTGTTACTCATAGTATCGATACTTGTTGCTATTTCAACAGCTTTAGTTGGACCTATTACTTTCTTAGGTCTTATTGTGGTAAGTATAGTTAGAAATATAATTAATTCATTTAGATATAATATTTTGATGACTGGATCGGCTATTTTAGGTATAGTAATACTATTATTCTCTCAACTTATAATTGAACATATATTTAAATATTCAATACCAGTATCAGTATTTATCAACATTTTTGGCGGTTTATTTTTCTTGTATTTACTAATAAAAGATAAAGGGAAAATATAATGATTATTAAAAATTTAAAAAAAATATATGATGAAAATATAGTCGTAAATGATGTAAATTTTGAAATACCTAAAGGAAAAGTCACTTCATTAATCGGTCCAAACGGAGCTGGAAAATCTACAGTTATGCATCTTTTATCTAGATTAATTAAAAGAGATGGCGGAAATGTCTATTATGCTGATAAAGATATTTTAGACTACACTTCTGAAAACTTAGCAAAAAAAATAAGCATATTAACACAAACAAATAATATTAATACCAAAATAACTGTAAGAGATTTAGTGGCTTTCGGAAGATTTCCTCATTCTAAAGGAATATTACAAGAAAAAGATTATACTCTTATCGAAAACGCTATAGATTGTATGAACATTACAGATATTCAAGATAGATTTATCAATGAATTATCTGGTGGTCAAAGACAAAGAGCTTTTATCGCAATGGTTCTTTGTCAAGATACTGATTATATTTTGCTTGATGAGCCGACTAATAGTCTTGATATATACCACGCTTCTGAACTTATGCGGCTAATTAGAGATATGGCAGAAAAATATAATAAGACTGTAGTATTAGTACTACACGAAATCAACTTAGCCTCATTTTATTCAGATTTTATAATTGCATTCAAAGATGCAAAAATAGCTATATGCGGTAATGTAAATGAAGTAATGACAAAAGAGAATTTAAAATTTATTTATGATGTAGATTTTAAGATGATTGACATAGAAGGAAAGCCACTATCAATATATTATTAGGAGAGTTTATGAAAAAAATATTAGCAAGTTTATTAATTTTATTACTAATTTTAGTAGGATGCACAAAAGAAAAAAATAATGTAGAAACAGTTGACAATGATACTATGAAAATTTCTGAAACAACAGTAGAGACTAGTGTAAATTCAACGCCCGAAACAAATGAAAATTCTATAGATAATGAAAGTACTTCCATAATCATTTCAGCATATGATGCAAATGGTAAAAAAACAGAAGTTGAAGTTCCTAAAAATCCTAAAAATATAGCAGTATTAGATTTAGCAACCTTAGATACAATAGATGCTTTAGGTAAAGGTGATGCTATAAAAGGATTTTCAAAAGGTTCAAAATTACCCGGAAAAGAATCCTATTATGAAAATGATGAAATCAAAAATCTTGGCACAGTAAAAGAAGTTGATCTTGAAGAATTAGTTGCCCTAAAACCTGAAATTATTTTTATTGGTGGAAGATTAAAATCTCAATATGAGGATTTATCAAAAATTGCACCAGTTGTATTTATGACAGTTAACCCTCAAGAAGCTCCTTTTAATTCCGTTAAACAAAATATTTTAGAAATCGCTAAAATATTTGATGTTGAATATGAAGCTAATGAAAAATTAAATGCTTATGGGAAAAGACTTGATGAAGTTAAGAAAAAATCTAATGGTGCAAATGCTTTAGTTGCATTGGTGACAAAAGGCAATATTTCATTATTAGGTGATAATGGTAGAGGCTCTATAATTACATTAGATGGAGGCTTTACAAATCTTACAAAAGAAGATTCTTCTACACACGGGAATACCGTTTCTTTTGAATCAATACTAAATTTAAATCCTGAGTATTTATTTATTCTAGATAGAGATTCGGCTATAAATGCTGAAGGGGCACAACTAGCTAAAGATGTTTTAGATAATGAAATTATTCATAAAACTGATGCTTATCTCAATGATAAAATTATTTATCTAAACCCTAGCGTATGGTATTTAGCTGAAGGTGGGTTAGGTGCTTTAGATACTATGATTTCAGATATTGAATCCGCATTTAAATAAATATATTTAGTAAAATAGAGACTTATTGAATTGACATAGAAAATTTTTAATTTTCATTTTTTTACCAAGTAATTCATATACAAGTCTCTATTTTTTTCTATTAAATTTTATATGTTTTCTATATATGAAACTTTATCATGCATTATCCAATAAATAAGCATATCCTTAACTTCCATATCAAAAGCTTTTTCAATCCCTTCCTTATAAAGATTTAATTGTTTAACATAAGCTTTTTCATTAACAGTTTTATTAGACTTAAAATCCAATATAGAAATTTTATCATCTTCAATAAAATACACATCTATTTGACCGTCAACTAAAATAGTATGATCACCATCTTTATATTTCATAGTAAATGATTTTTCCTTATCCACCTTATCTGCTTCTAGAAGACGATTAAATAAATCTGAATTAATAAAATTACTAAAATATTTTATATCAATTAATTCATATTCTTTTTGAGAAATAAATCTTTTGTTTACTAGACTCAATAAAAAATCCTCTATTTCATCATTATTCATTCTTTTAATAGGTAATAGTTCAAATAGATAATGATATAAGCTGCCCATTTCTAATGGATTGGTTTGCAATTCATCTATAAATTTTGGTTTTTTATCTTGTAATTCAGTTTCAATATCTTCATTTGTTAAAGTTTCTGGCGTTTTAAGATCTGAACTTGTATTATCCTCATTTGCAGATAATTCTGTTACAGTTTTTTTAAATGGAATAGATACCAAAGATCTATCATATTTGAAACTTAGAATCTTTTCAGTATCCTGATTATTAAATACTTTTTCATAATCAATAGTATTTTTATTATTTATCTTATTATTAAGATGATGATATAAATCAGTTTCATTTATGATATTTACATTTAAATTTATTTTATTTTCCTTTCTAAATAATTTTATTTTTGATTCATCAAATTCTCCATCACTCATTAATTTATCAATAAAAACTGCAATAATCCAATCTCTGTATGATGACATTTTTTTATATGAATTATCTTTTAATAAAAAACTCTTTGCGCTAGATACTAAATACAAGCAATTTATAGCCCTAGTTAAAGCAACATACAAAATTCTAACTTCTTCAGATAATAATTCTTGTTCTTTTTTATCTCGAATATTTTTGTAAATATTGTTCTTTATATATTCATAATCATTGGAATTTAGCGTTGATAAAGCTATACCTTCATCATCATTTATAATTACTTCTCCATAAAGATCTCTTTTATTGAATGAAGTACCAAGTCCACATACAAATACAGTATCAAATTGTAAGCCCTTTGATTTATGAATAGTCATAAGTCTTACTACATTATCTTTTTCTGAAAGTTTTGCAGTTGGCTCTCTTTCACCTAAATTTCTTTTTGAAATTCTATCTATATATCTCATGAGTGAAGTTAAGGTAAAAAATCTATGTCTTTCCAATTCTCCAATTTCTGTTATTAAAAGATTTATCTCTTCTACTTTTTTATCTCCATCTATTTTAGATAAAACATACGACATATATCCTGAATCAACGAATACATACCATGCAAAATCATGTAATGACATAATTTTTGAAATATCTCTATATTTTTTGATTTTTCTTTTATATGAATTAATTTTATTTAAAATATCGATATCATAATCTTCTTTATTTTCATAATTATAAAAACAATAATTGAATGAATTATTCTTATTATTACCTCTAATTTTAGCGAGCTCTTCATCGCTAAACTTTTCAAAAGTTGATGTAAGTGCTGATAGGAGCGTGATATCATCATTATCATTGTCAATAGCTTTTAATATTTCTATAAATGACTTAACTTCAATATCTTCATATGAGAATTTGCTTGATTCATAAAAATATTCAATGTCAAATTTACTTAAATTTTCCTTAATCTGATCTAATATTGTTCTTGATCTAGCAAGTACTGCTATATCTCCTGCTCTTTTTCCATTTTTAATTAATTCGGCTATTCGCTTCGCAATAAATATAGCTTCTGCCCTTGTTTCTAATACATCATCATCTATATTAAGTTCTTCTAATTTATCATTTGAATTTTTATCTTTAGTTATGAAATCAAGTTCGATATTCGCAATATTACTATCATATTTATCAAATCCTGCTTGCAAACTATGATTATCAACTTTGTAATTTACATCACCTAATTCTTCAGTCATTATCTCATCAAATATCATATTATTGAATCTCAATAATTGCTCATGAGATCTAAAATTATGATGTAAATCAATTGCTTCAAATAGTCCTTCTTGACTTTTATAATCAGTATATCTTTGCTTAAAAATTTTAGGATCAGCAAGTCTGAATTTATATATGCTTTGTTTAATATCACCAACAAAATATAAATTGTCTCCACTAGATATAATATTTACAATCTCATTTTGTATATTATTGGCATCTTGATACTCGTCAAAGAAAATATATTTATATTTAACTTTAATATCTTTAACTATTTCTTCATCTTCTAAAAGATTTAAAAGATAATGTTCTATATCATTAAAATCAAGTGAATTCTGATTTTTCTTAGATAATCTTAATTTTTCATCAAATAAAACTAGTATTTTATATATAGTTTCAAGACTTTCTCTCATCTGTATTGCAGATTCTATTTCTTCTTCTTGTGAAAATTCTAAATGGTTCATATCCTTAAAAAGATTTCTATAAGAATCAAGTTTATCTTTAAAATTTAATTTGTCTGCTTCATCAAAACCATTCTCGGAAAGAAACTTATTAGAAATTGAAGGAGCTCTAGCGAAATCTAATTTTTTTGTATTTTTTATATCTTCATATAAATCTAATTTTCTAAAATTTTCAATCAAAATTATATCTGAATCTACACTTGAGATGTACTTTTCTTTTAATTTACTATCGGGTTCTTTTTTAATTGAATCAATTATTTCATACGCCCTATCTATATTTTCAAGAATATTTTTTTTTGCATTTTCTTTAATTTTGTTAATATATTTTTCTCTATTATTTGCATCATCAAAATATTCTTTATTTGGTATTTTTTCTATTTTCTCTTTTAACCATTCAAAAGGTTTTAATTGTGATTGAATGAATTTATATATGTCAAATAAAATCAACATAATTGAAGTGTCATCGTATTTATTTGAATATATAGAAACTAGTTTTTGAAAATCATAATCTTCATTCGCATATAAATATTCAAAGATTTCCGCCATTGTCTCCCATTGCATAATTTCTAAACTTGAATCTGTTAATAATTTAAAATTTGGATTAAGGCCAATTTTATAGAAATATTTTCTAAGAATGTTTATGCCAAATGAGTGCATCGTAGAAATTTGAGCATTTATAGTTTTATTATATTGTCTTTGATAAAACTTTTGAATCTCATTTAATTCACAATCTTTAATCTTATAATTATTTTCCATTGAATCTTCAAGTATATCTTTGGGTTTTTCATATAAAGCTTTTCTTATTCTATCTTTCATTTCATATGCAGCTTTATTTGTGAAAGTCACTATAAGAAAATTATCTATATCAATACCAGTATTTAATTTTCTTTCTTTTTCTATTAGCTCTATAATTCTTTTAGTTAGCACAAATGTCTTACCAGCTCCAGCTTGAGCTGATACTATTATATTTTTCATAGTACTAATATCTAAAGCCTTTAATTGTTCAGCTTTTAGCTTAGGTTTATCTGATTTAGACATATTATTCTCCAAATTTTTCTTTTATATCATCCCATGTGTATTTTTCAAGATTTCTGTAAGGAAGTTTACCTTCATCTTTATGAATAGTTTTATAATTACTGAATTTATCTGATTTTTCATTCCCAATTTTATATGCTTGTAAATCAATCACACCATCTAATAATCTTTCAATAGATTCTTTAACATTCTCTTCGTTTTTTATGATTAGATTTTCAAAAAATTTTTGAGAAACTGTATTGTCTTTTTTTTCAAAAAATGGAGACCTACCGTTAAATTGATATTGTTCAGAATTGACTTTATTCTTTTCATCTAACGCAGTCTTATCTATATGGGCATAAAGATTAATATCGTCATTTATGATTCCAAATAGCTTATACTTATCTAAAATTTTACTATTACTATCAAAATTGATTTCTTTCATTCCTATGATGTCAAGATTTCCTCTCAATCTTTGGTAAAATACGCCAAGCGCTTTTGAATCTTGACTTTGATTCAATACTGCATTTAGATACAGAAGTAGTTGCATATCAATACCAGCATATATCTTTGCAATGTTAAAGTTTTTTCCACCAGTTTTATAGTCAATTATTCTATAATACTTTTTACCATTATAAATAAATTCATCAATTCTATCGATTTTTCCCTCAAGCAGAACTTTTTTTCCATCTATATCTACTTCAATTGCATCGATTATATCTTCATCCCTTGATTTTCTTTTTCTATATTCTTTTTCCAGCATGAATTTTTCGACATTAGTTAGAGAAAGCTTTTTATCGATAATTTTTGAATATTGATTAGCATTTTTTTTCATCTGATTTAAATGAAATTTATTTTTATTATTTTCAATTTTGTAATCTTCTACATTATTAATGATAATTTCATCAAATATTGTATTTGAATCTTTCTTATTTAATTTAATATATCTATTTTCTATGTATTCTTTCATATAATAGTGAAGAATGTTACCCACATCTAATGATGAAATATCATATGTATTATATTCTCTCGGTTTAAGACCATATTTAATAAAATGTTCATAAGGATTTGAATTAAAAGCTTCCAATTGACTTACAGAAAACTTGTTCGTATTAAATATCGTCTCTACAAGATTTCTATCAAGTTTATTTCTAGTATAGTCCTTATTTGTTAATTCTAAAGCATTAATAATATTATCTAAACTATCATCTTTATATTTTTTTATTTCAATAATTACAGATTCAATATCATTAATTTCGTTATCACTTAAAATTCCTTGATTTATTTGCCTTAATTTCTTTGGAAGATATTTTTGTAAAATAGTTTTAGAATAGATATAATCCCTAATATCAATATCATTTTCTTTGATATTTTGATTATCAATAATTGCCTTAATCCAATTTATAATTGATGCTTCTTCCATTCCTTCATTTGAACTATTTATTAGACTATAACTAAAATCTATAAATTCACAACTTGTATATAATAATTCGTAAAATGATAATAAATTATTACTATTAATACTTTCTTTAATTGTTGTTAAATCAATAGGAATATTGAATACATCATTATCCAAATTTACAAGCTCATCTTTTTCTTCATCAGATAATAAATCGATATTATTTGTTGAGATTGGATAATATAAATTTGACATTCCAAGAACAAATAATTTTTTTACTTTATTAAATCTAGATCTTAATGGGTCTGCAATAATTATTTGGTCTTTACTTGGTGGTATTATGCCTACCTTGAAATTATCAATTGATGCATATAAAATATCTGATAAAATATTTAAGTCAAATTTTTCATTAAATTCTACATTATACAATTCATCAAGTGTGTCTATAAATCTTTCCCATATTATCTTGTTTTCTTCAATTAATTCTTCTTTGTTTTCAAAATCAAGTTTTTCTTTATAATTTTCGTATCCATCGATTAAATATTCATTAGTTAAAAGATTATACAAAATACGAACATATTCTTTCATGTCTAAATTCGTATTTTTTGTAATAATTTCTTTTAAATTAGGTATACTTTTTATGATTTCTCTAAAAATATTTAAGACTTCTTTTACATTTTCTAATTTTAATAAGTCTTCATCTTCATATCTTTTATATCCTTCATCTTTTCTTTTTTGAATTTGAAAATATTTATCATCAAATATCATATTCCCATAAATTCTTCTTCTTTCAATAAAAGATTGAAAATCTGCTATTTTCTTATCATCAATAGGTAAAAAAGTATATTTTAGAAATTGTATAATTGAAAGTGTAGATAATTTTAGATTTATTAATGAAATGCTTGCTTTAATATTTTTAATCATAGCATTATCAAGTAATGATCTATTTTCATCTAAAAAATATGGAATATCATTTAATTTAAATAATCTTTTAATAATTGGATAATATTCAGCTGAATTTGTAACAAGAATTGCTATATCATTAAATCTATTTCCTTCTCTAATAAATTTATTTATTTCAACAACAACATTCTCAACTTCATCTTCAGTATTTTTAGTTCTTCTAAGTGTAATGTTTAATAGTTTCTTACTATTTATTTCAAATTTTCTTACTACTGATTCTAAATCATATGAAAAAACATTGTCTAAGAAAATTTCTATATCATCAAAATTGTTTCCATTTTTATTATTAGCAATAAATTTAATATCATTATTATATTCATCTCTTCTTAAACTTTCTATGAATTTTTCAGAGACAGAAAAAACTTCATTATCATAAACTAGATGGTTATAAAATTTCCCATCTAAATCAGGCACAACTAATCTATCATCAATAGTGATATTGACAATTGTGTCTTTTGATATTTTATTTATTTCAGATAATAATCTTAATTCCTTTCTTGACATATCATGAAATCTATATACATAAAAATAAATATCACGATATTTTTCCATATTTTTGATATTTTCAATTGCAATATCTACCATTGATTTAATAGAAAAATTAGAATTATCTAAAATTTCTACAAATGATTTCAAAATGATTAAAATATCGATGAGCTTGTTTTTTAATTCTATAGATAAATTACCGTAAACAATTAATCTATTAATCTCATCAATTCCATAATCATTGGTTTCCATTTCTTCAATGAATTTTAATAAAAGCTCGATAAATTCCTTATCATAAATATTTTTGTTGAATATCTCTAATTCATTTCTTTTATTCAAAAGTATAGATTGTATTATTATGAATTTGGTGGAATCGGATATAAAATTATATCCTCTTCCACCATTATTGTGTAATACTTCATTTATAATTGTCTTAAAACTTTTAATTCTTAAATTAAATGTAGATTCAATATTTAATTTATCATAAGCTTCCGTCTCTGTTCCTAGTGTAAATTGCTCTGGTACTATAATATATACCATTTCATTTTTATTTAATTTTTCTTTTATAGAACTATAAAATAATTGCTTATTTTGCTCTATATGTCTTGAGAGTAGAAGTTTCATATTAATCCCTAACTAATTATTAATTTTGCAGCACCATACATCCCCGCATCATTACCCAATTCTGCAATCTTAAAAATTACATCTCTTGTTACAGAAAATGCGACTTCTTTATACGCTTTTTGCACTTTATCTAATAGATAATCGCCAGCATTGGATACTCCACCACCAAGTACAAACATTTCAGGATCTACTATTGCAGAAAGTATGCCAAGTCCTCTTGCTAAATGATTTGCATAGTTATTAACTATTATTTCCGCTACTTTATCGCCTTGTTGAGCATATTCAAATATTATTTTTGCATCAATGCTATCTACATTTCTTAATTTTGATTCATCATCATGTTCAAATAGATAATCTGTAGCAGAATGTTCAAGTCCTGTTGCTGATGCTACAAGTTCTAAACATCTATAACCGCCACAACCACATCTTCTTTGAAGTGGTTGTTCAAGCATTGGCATATGCCCCACTTCACCAGCTGAGCCAGTTGTACCTGAAACTATTTTTCCATCAACAACAATTCCACCACCTACTCCTGTTCCAAGTGTTATCATAACTAAATCATTTACACTTTCTCCAGCACCTTTCCATAATTCTCCAAGTGCTGCAACATTTGCATCATTTTCAACTAAAACTTTTGTATTTAATCTTTTCTCTAAATATTCTTTTACAGAAGTAGGTTCTTTCCAACCTAGATTAACAGCTGTTTTAACTATGCTTTTATGAAGAATAGGCCCAGGTATTCCAATTCCAATACCTTCAAGATTTTTTGAATTTAATTCAAATTTTTCAACCATTTTTTCTAAATGTTCTGCTAAATCAGGTAATATTGTTGAACCATCATTTTCAGTATGTGTTGGAATACTTGATTTATTTATTAGTTCACCATCATTTGTAAATAAACCAAATTTCATGCTTCTTCCACCAATATCAACGCCAATTACATATTTTTTCATAGTATCTCCTCTAAAATATTTTATTTTTAAATATATTAATTATTCTTTTATCAGCTTATATAAATGGTTTTCGCATACTATCTTTATTTATTAGAATTTTATGTACTACTATATATTCATTATAACAGTTTTTGCTTATGTTTTCACATAATATTATGTCCATAGATTTGAAGCGCCTATTTATATATTTAAAAAGTGAAATTCTTGAATTTTATCTCTAACTTAGTTATACTATCTAGGTATATGTTTTATACAAAGTGTTTACTTGGCACCCACTAAAAAAATCAAGGAGGACAAATGAAAAATTTATCATTACAACAAATGTCAAGACAAGCAATTATTGCAGCAATATATGTTGCTTTAACTTTATCGATAGCTCCTTTCGCTTATGGAGCAATACAATTTCGTTATTCTGAAATTCTAAATCTACTAGCATTTTTTAATCCAATTAATGCAATTGGTGTCACAATAGGTGTATTTATATCAAATCTTTGGTCAACACTAGGAATATTTGATTTAGTATTTGGAACATTACACACTGCAATTTCATTATACTTCATTTCAAAAAGTAAAAATCTAATAATTGCATCAATATGGCCAACAGTATTTTCGTTTATAATTGGATACGAACTTTCATTCTTAGCAGGATTTGGTTCATTTTGGTTAATGACTGCTCAAGTAATGGCTTCAGAATTTGTAATTATGACGATATTATCCGTTCCAGTATTCAAATTATTAAAAAATAACAAATCATTTTTAAATGCAATTGGAGCATATAGAGAAGATAGACCTTTGTTTAATAACGAAAATAACATAGCTGAAATTAAATAAGAATATAAAAACAGCAAATGAATTTTGCTGTTTTTTGTTTTAAATATTTGATATAAAATTACATTTTATAACAATCAATAGTATCCACAAAAAATGCTATAGCCAATTTGGCTATAGCATTTCTACTGACACATCATTTATTTCTACTTATTTGCATTTGTTAATTTTAATTTATTTAAAAATACATCTGCTAGTTCTAAAGTTCTTGGTCCCAAAATAATTTGAACTTGTGATCCAAATGGTACTATACCAATTACTTCATCAATATTCT
>JAEZZB010000083.1 GCA_023442495.1 Bacillota bacterium | reverse complement strand
GTTTTGGATTACTGCAAATTACCATTACTTTGCCTTTTCTTCTGATAATTTTACATTTTTCACACATTTTCTTTACTGATGGTCTTACTTTCATATAATCCCCCTATTTCTTTCTCCATGTAATTCTCCCCTTGGTTAGGTCATAAGGTGACATTTCAACTGTTACCTCATCTCCTGGAAGAATTCTAATATAATTCATTCTTAATTTACCTGATATATGGGCTTGAATTTGATGTCCTGATTCTAGTTCAACAATAAATATTGTATTTGGTAACGCTTCTTTAACTTTACCTGTTACTTCTATAACATCTTTATTTGCCAATTTTGTCCTCCTGTAATTTCAATTTTATAAATCTCTTTATCTTTATATCTTCAAGTTTATTTTCTTCTTTAAGTATATTGAAATCATCTATCCAAGAATTCACTTTTTGTAAATGTCTTTGATTTTTTTTCTTAGGATTTTCTATCTTTCTTTCTTTACCATTCACAAGTAATACATAATCCTCATCGACAATTTCATATACGATATAAATTTTTCCTTTGTCTCTTCCCCGTTTTGATATACAAAATTGACCAAGTGACAATTCAGTTTTATCTTTATTAAAAATCATATGAATTACTTCAGAGAATTTCTTACATCTTCATAAACTTCATCTATTTCTAGATTACCATTAAATCTATGTAATTTACCAGATTTTTCATAGTAATCAATTAATGGTGAAGTTTGTCTATTATAAACTTCAATTCTATCTAATGCGGTTTCTTCATTATCATCAGGTCTTTGAACTAATTCACTACCGCAAACATCACATATTCCATCAACTTTTGGAGGATGGTTTTTGATATGATATGTTGCCCCACAGTTTTTGCATACTCTTCTTCCTGAAATTCTTTTTATTAAAGTTTCAGTAGAAGCGTCTATATAAATAACTTTGGTAATTTCTTTATCATGTTCTTCTAACCATGAATCTAAAGCTTCAGCTTGATTAATATTTCTTGGGTATCCGTCTAGCATAAATCCTTTTTCAGAATTTTCAGTAGCCAATCTATCAAATACAAGTTCATTTGTAAGATCATCAGATACCAATGACCCCGCTTCTATAATTTTTTTTACTTTTTGGCCTAAGTCCGTTCCCTCTTTAATATTTTTTCTAAAAATATCTCCAGTTGAAATATGAGTTACACCAAATTCTTCAATAATTTTTGCTGCTTGCGAGCCTTTACCGGCTCCAGGAGGGCCTAATAATATTAATATCATGTGTTACTCCTTATTATTTATTTAAGAAACCTTTGTAATGTCTCATTTGCATCATTGCTTCTAATTGTTTTTGTGTTTCAATTATTACACCAACTACAATGATGATTGATGTACCACCAAGTGATAAATGTGAATTCATAAAGTGGCTTATTAATCTTGGTGCTGCGGCTATAATACCTAGACCAATCGCACCAATTAAAGTTATTCTACTTACTATATTGCCTAAGTAGTCGGTAGTTGGTTTTCCGGTTCTAATACCTGGAATAAATCCACCGTTTTGTTGTAAGTTTTTAGAATATTCATAAGGACTGAATTGAATTGAGTTATAGAAATATGCAAATAATATAACTAATGCAAATTGAATAATAACAAATACAATAGTTCCTATTGTTCCTGTAGGAATGAACCATTTTTCTACAAATGTTCTAAATCCGCCTCCAAAAATTAATGAAAGTGTTTGAGGTAATGCAAGTATTGCTGATGCAAAAATTACCGGCATAACACCGCTCATATTAACTTTTATCGGAATATGTGTAGATGAACCGCCATACATTTTTCTTCCAACAACTCTTTTAGCATATTGAACTGGTACTCTTCTTTCACCTTCAGTTAATAAAACTACAAATACTACAGATATTATTGTGATTACTAATAATATAACGAATTTCCACCATTCATAACCAACAATACCTTTTGTAATTCCTTGGAACCATCCTATTACTACATCAGGAATACTTGATATAATTCCTAAGAAGATAATCATGGATACACCATTACCGATACCATGTTCGGTTATTAATTCACCAATCCATACTATGAATTGTGATCCAGCCACTAATGATACAATTACTACTAATTTTGGTAGGAAACCTTGTCCATTAGCAATAGCTAAATTGAATATACCTACAACTATACCGTAAGCTTGAAGAAGGGCTAATACTAAAGCTACATATTTAGTGATTCTTTGTATTTTCTTTCTACCTGCTTCACCCTGTTTAGATAATTCTTCTAATGAAGGTATTGCAAATGTTAATAATTGAACTACGATGGATGATGTAATATATGGTCCAACACCCAATGCAAATACTGAAAGTGAAGATAAACCACCACCAGTAATTTGATTAACTAATCCTAAGATTGATCCTGCAGTTCCATTATATATTTGTCTTACTATTTCTTTATCAACAAATGGTAAAGGTAATATATTACCAAATCTAAATACCACTACCATTAATAGAGTGAAAATAATTTTTTTTCTTAAATCCTCTATTTTCCAAGCATTAGCGAATGTTTTTAGCATCTTAAATCACCTCTGCCCTTCCCCCTAGAGAATTAATTTTCTCTTCTGCTGATTTAGAAAATTTTTGAGCCTTTACTGTTAATTTCTTTTCTAATTCACCAGATCCTAAAATTTTAATACCATCTTTAGCTTTAGATTTTTTAACTAAACCTGTTTCAAATAGTAATTCTGGTGTGATTTCTGTACCTTCTTCAAATCTGTTTAATTGAGTTAAATTAACTTCTCCATAAACTTTACTGAAGTTATTTGTGAAACCTCTCTTAGGCAATCTTTGGAATAGAGGCATTTGACCACCTTCAAATCCTGGTCTTACTCCACCACCTGATCTAGCCTTTTGACCTTTTTGACCACGA
>JAEZZB010000057.1 GCA_023442495.1 Bacillota bacterium | reverse complement strand
ATCTATAGCTATTGATTTGTACATGACAACTCCTATAAATTCTTTAAATAATTAACTTCTTTATTAGATAAATTTCTATAATTACCAATTGATAAATCCCCAAGTTTAATATCGCCTATTGAAATCCTATTTAAATCTATTACTATATAATTATAAGCTTCAAACATTCTACGAATTTGTCTATTTTTACCTTCATTAATTTCAATTTGTATAGTTCTTTTATCTAATATTTTAATCTTTGAAGGATTTGTTACATAGTTACCTATATCTACACCAGTCTCTATTTTCTTTTTATCAGAGATTTTAAAATCTTTATCAAGTTTTACAATATATTTCTTATATATTTGTTTTCTTGGATGAATTATATTATTGTAAATATCTCCATCATTTGTAATTAAAATAAGACCTCTACTATCTTTATCAAGTCTACCAATTGAAAAAAGCTTTGTGTCAATATCAATAAGATCAAAAATAATTTTATCATCAAATTTTCTACTATGAGTAACTGCATATCCAATTGGTTTATTCAACATAAAATAATATCTATCTTTTATTGGCTTAATAATATTACCTTCAAATTTAACGATATCATCAGCTTTAACATCATAACCTAAAGAGTTAATTATTTCATCATTGATGGAAATTTTACCCTGTTTAATTAATTCATCAGCCTTTCTTCTAGAGGCAATTCCAGATTTTGCAATATATTTATTAATCCTCATCATTTTCTTCCAATATTTGACTTATTTTATCAATTTCTTCTATTTCAGGTAGTTCATTTAAATTCTTTAAATCAAATAGTCTTAAAAATTCAACAGTAGTTCCATATTGAATCGGTTTACCAATGGAATCGGATCTGCCAACTTCTTCAATTAAGCCCTTAGATTTTAAAGTATCTATTGAAGAATAGGATTTAACTCCTCTAATATTATCAATTTCAACTCTTGTGATAGGTTGATGATATGCTATAAGAGCAAGAACTTCCATAGACGAATTTGAAATCTTTCTTTTAGAATTTTTAACTAATTTCTTTAAATATTTATCATGTTCTTTTCTAGTTGACATCTGAAAATAATCATTGTATTCATTGATAATTACTCCACGTCTATAATGATTAGATTCATCTTGCATTTCTTTTATAATTTCTCTAGTAGTTCTTTTATCCTGTTCAATTATTGCCATTAACTCATCTATATGTATTGGTTCAGACCATACGAATAAAATAGCTTCTATTACAGATTTAATTTCCCTTCTATCCATTGTCCACCCCTTAATTTTGTTCCTTTAATCGAATAGATATTTCTAATGAATCTATGTCTTGAATAATAGATAAATTATTTGTTTTTGAAAGCTCTAATATTGATAAAAATATTATAATAGCTTCTGATTTATTTTCTACTTGTTTAAGCATTTTAGAAATGCTAATCATTTTTTCTTGTATTAATTTCAATTTTATATCTAATGTATATTTCTCTAATGAATATTCCTCAATATTTAAAATTTTATCTACTTTAAACTCATCTTCAGATAAAAACTGAGCGATTAATTCTTCTAATACAAATTTTAATCTTTCTATATCATAAATTATTTCAATATTTTCTTCTTTATAGATTGACAAATCTTCTTGAAGTTTTATGTGTTTTTTTAATCCCTCTTCTTCAAGTTTTCTTAACTTTGGAATAATAGATTTTATTTTTTTATATTCATAAAGTCTTTTTCGTAGTTCATCTTCACTGATTAAATCCTCTTCATCATCTTCATTCAACATAGTATCTTTAATCAGAGATTTAGTCTTTATATAAAGTAATTGAGTGGCTATTAGTATAAAATCAGCCACTTCATCTATAGGAATATCAATATTTTGAATTGTTAATAAATACTCATTTGTAATATCTGATAGACTTACATCATATATATCGTATTTAGATTTTCGAATTAATTCTAAAAGCAAATCAAATGGCCCATAGAATTCACCAGTATTTACATTAACCATATAAAATCCTTATTACTAATTTTATATAAAAATTTGCTATGCTCGTTATTAAAGGGTACATAATTTTATTAATAATACCCATAGATATTAAAAAAATAAGTACAATAGAACCATATTTTTCATATTCATAAATTTTATACTGCCAATTTAGTGGTAAAAATGTAGCAATCATTTTTGATCCATCAAGTGGTGGTATTGGTAATATATTAAATATAGCAAAAACAATACCATATATAAATATATTATTAAAAAGAAGATACAATACACCATCTAATTGAAAAAGATAAATTATAAATAAAGCTATTAATGCAGTAATAAGATTTATCACAATACCAGCAATAGATACACAAAACATACCTAATTTATGATTTTTAAAATTATTAGAATTTATAGGTACAGGTTTCGCCCAGCCGAATCTAAATAAAAATAATGATAAGGTTCCTATTAAATCTAAATGCTTTAATGGATTCAACGATAATCGTCCCATATCTTTAGCAGTAGTATCACCAAATTTATATGCGACATAAGCATGAGCAAATTCATGAGTAACTAATACAAATAATATAGCAATAATTTGTATTACTATTGCTACAATTTGATCAGAAGGCATTACACACCTAACTTTCTAGCTGCATATAAAATTCCAATAATTGATTTAGCATCAGTTATTTCAAAACTATCAATCATATCCAATGCTTCTTGTATACTAACTAACTGAACGTCAACATATTCATCATCATCAAGATCTAATTTATTTTGTTCTAAATCAGTTGCTAGAAATATTGAAATTACTTCATCAGTAAAACCAGGAGATGCATATGCTTCAGTTAATAATTCAAGCTTTTTTGGTCTTTGTCCGATTTCTTCTTGCGCTTCTCTAATAGCAGCTTCTTGAATAGATTCATTAGGTTCTACTATACCTGCTGGAATTTCATATATTACTTTATTTAATGGTTTTCGAAATTGTTTAACTAAATATAACTTATTTTCTGAATTAATTGCAACAATACCTACACCTCTACCATGCTCAACAATTTCTCTTTTTGCATAAGATCTATTAGGTAATTCTACAGTATCAACTTTTACTTTAATTATCTTTCCCTCATAAATTTTTTCTGATTTAATCGTTTCTTCATAATGAAAATTGTTACTCATAAATCCTCCTTTAATAGTTCTTCAGCTGAAATTAAACTTTTTTCAGTTATATCTGAGCCTGAAATTAATCTAGCTATTTCTCTAATAGTTTCATCATAATCTAATTTTGTAATGCTGCTTTGCGTAATTCCATCTATCTCTTTCTTTTCTAATAGATAATTTACATCAGCTTTACTAGCAATTTGTGCTAAATGTGATATAACTATTAATTGAACAAATTTAGATATCTTCTTTAATTTAATTCCGACAATATCTGCAGTTCTACCACTAATACCAGAATCTATTTCGTCAAAAATAATTGTATTTATATCGTCTTTTTCTATAAAAGCCGCTTTCATTGCAAGCATGAATCTTGAAATTTCTCCACCAGATGAAACTTCACTTAAGCTTTTTAATTCTTGTCCTTTATTTGTAGATATAAGAAAATCAATTTCATCAAAACCTTCTTTTGTGATTTTTTCCTTTCGTCTAATATCTATCTTAAAATCAATATATTGCATATTCATTTCATTTAGTTCATCAATTATTTTAGTTTCAAGATATTTAATTATATCTTTTCTAATAGCATTTAAATTTTCAGATATTCTAATATTGTCTTTATCGATATTAAGTATATCTCTTTCAATTTCTACTCTTCTAGCGTGAATATTTGAAACAATTTTATATCTTTTCTTTCTATCTTCTAGAAAATTCAAAATTTCTTCGCTATTTCTACCATATTTTAATTTCAAAACTTGAAATGATGAAAATAAATCTTCAATAATTTGCATTCTTTCATCATCAATATCTAAACTATATGAATATCTTTCAATTTGATTTGCTAAATCTTTAATTAACTCCCTAATATTTAGAGCATCACTGACTAGAGGTTTTAAATCATCATCCAAATTTTCTAAATCTACTAAATTGTCATAAAGTATATGTGACATTTCCTTCATTGAAGGAATTCTACCAGATTCAGACATAAAATTTATAATCGAATCGGTACCATTTATTAATTCACTTTGATTAGCTAATTTTTTATATTCTTTATTCAAGGATTCTTCATCATAATTATCAAAATCAAAGCTCTCAATTTCATTAATTTGATATAATAGTAAATCCTTTTCTCTTTCAATTTCATCATCCGACATATTTAATGCTTCATTTTCTTTTTTTAGAATTTGCAATTGTCTGAGATTATTGCTTAACTTTGTTTTATATTCATCTGTTTCATCATTAAACTTATCTATTAAATTAATATAATTACTTTTATTTAATACTATTAAGTTTGAATGTTGTCCATGAATATCAAATATCATGGAAGAAATTTCGCCTAAAAATTTCATATTGCAAGCTCTATTATTAATTTTAGTTATAGAACTATTTTCAGTAAATGTGCGCGATAAAACTATATTTGAATCAACATCTATATCATTATCTTCTAAAATTTGATTTATTCTATCATTAGATGTGAAAATTGCTTCAATAATAGTTTTATCTCCGAAAACACCAATATAATCTTTATTAAATCTATCTCCTTTAAGTATTGAAAGTGCCTTTAATAATAGTGATTTACCTGATCCTGTTTCACCAGATAAAATATTAAGTCCTTTTACAAAATCAATATTAATCTCTTTTATAATGGCGAAATTCTTCACATACAAATTAATTAACATTAAACAATCATACCCTTTAATTCATTTAATACCTTGTTAACATCATAATCTTTTTTAACATCTATAAATATAGTATCATGACCACTTAAAATAGCTGCTATACCTTCAATTTTCTTAATATTGATTGCTTGTGCAGTTACAGTAGCTGCATAAGAAATAGTATTTACATATATACGGTTTTCATTTGTTTCAAAAGATAAAACAGCTGATTTAAATATTTTACTTAGTCTTTCATTTAAAGTATCTCTCATAGCATCAATTACAGTATATTTGTAAACACCTTCATCTGTTTGAACTTTTGTAATTCTCAATTCTTTTATATCCCTTGATATAGTTGCTTGAGTTGCTCTTACCCCATGTTCTAGAAGTAATTGTGTTAGTTCTTCTTGTGTTTCAACAACTTGTTCTTCTATTAATGATAAAATAATTCTCTGTCTATCATATTTTTTCATATCCTTCTCCTTATTCCTCTCTATTTTTTAAATAATTTATTAACTTTATTAAAAATTCATTTTTATCATATTTATTTAATATTTCAATTGCTCTATTAGTAAAATCTACCATGTCAAAATTTGCTTTTTCTTCATCTAAGAAACTAGCATAAGTTACTTTATTTATTTGCTTATCTTGCTCTAAATCAAGCAAATCATCTTGTAATTGGAAAGCCATACCTATATAATAACCTAATTTTTCCATTTCATTTACAATTTCTTCACTTTGATGAGTTAAATATGCTGGAACAGTAGTAGCCGCCATAAATAATTTACAAGTTTTATTCTTATACATTTGTTTTATATTTTCTAAACTATTTAAATTACTTTGTACATCTAAAATTTGGCCATTGATCATACCCTCCTTTCCAGCAGCATTAGCAATATATTTTGCTGCTTTAATGTAATTAGCTTCATTATTTTTTAGAATTGTATCAAATAGTAATTCATATGCATAATTTAATAATGCATCTCCTGCTAATATTCCCTTATCTTCTCCATATTTATAATGAGTAGATTTTCGACCTCTTCTATAATTATCATTATCCATAGATGGCAAATCGTCATGAACCAAAGAATAATTATGAATAAATTCAAGAGCTAAAGCGAAATTATTAACTATATTATCTTTACCACCTAATACTCTAAATAATTCAATCATTATAATTGGTCTTATTCTCTTACCTTCTTCTACTGAATAATTCAAAATATCGTTAAACTCTCCACAAGGAAAATAGTTTTTTACTATTAAATCTATTTTATCTTTTCTTTTAATATATTCACTAAACATTATTGTTGCCTTATATTAATAATTTTTTGTTTCGCTTCTTCTATCTTTTTATTTAGTTTTTTATAGATTTGATTACTTTCTTCATATATTTTTATTGACTCTTCAAGATTTAATTCTTTATTTTCTAATTTATCTGCAATAGATTTATATTGATTTAAAAGTTGTTCAAAATTTTCACTCATAAATTT
>JAEZZB010000137.1 GCA_023442495.1 Bacillota bacterium | reverse complement strand
CTCTATTAAAATAAGCTTCATTATCTAAAAAATAAAATATAACGCCATCATGTTCTAACTCAAAAACTCCGCAATATCTGTGCATCCAAGCTATATCTACATAGTAATATCCAATATATTTCATTTTATCTTTGTATTCTTTTGCAATTTTTGAATATAAAGGTAACACAACTCTTACATCATGTCCATGTTGCTTAATAGCTTTTGGAAGAGAACCAGCTACATCTGCTAATCCACCAGTTTTAATAAAAGGAGTTGCCTCACTTGTTACATATAAAATATTCATACTATTTCTCCAATACTTTATTTTTAGGAACTACATATGGATTATTACGTGTACCTTGTACAAAAACATTTTTCTTAATTAATGCATTTTTGTCAACAACACTATTAACAACTATAGCTCCATCTTCAATAACTGCACCTTGGAAAATTATTGAGTTCTTAACAATTGCATTTTTTCCAACTTTAACTTGTCTAAATAATACTGAATCAGTAACTTCACCTTCTATAATCGAACCATTTGCAAGTAAGGAGTTATTTACTTTATTGCCTTCTTTATACAATGTTGACGGTTCATCTTTATTTTTTGTAAGTATTCCTGAACCTAATAGGAAAAGATCAGCATATATGCCTTCATTTAAAAGATTTAAATTTGCGATATAAAATGATTGTAAATCTCTAATATATTCAACATGTGATTTAACTTCGAATGTACCTATATTTAATTCGTCTTTATGATTCATTATAGCTTGAGATAAAAATCTAGCAGAATCTTTTTCAACTGAATCTTTAACTATTTTCATAAATACTTCTTTTTTAATGAATATATGGTCCATAAATAATGGAATAATATTTTCAGTACCTAAATTAATACCAATATTTTCAACATTACCTTCACTATTGAAGATTATTTTTCTCGCATTTAAATATCTTCCAATAAAGTCTTCTTGAACTCTATATAAAAACATAGCATCATAATTTTCTTCTTTAAATTTTTTATAAGCACTTGTAATATCTACTCTTGAAATTACCATAGGATTTGCGATATAGATGTATTTAATATCTTCTTCATCAAAAAATGTAAGAGATTCGTAGTAAGATAGCATTCTTCTATTATTAGATTCCATCTCTTCAAAAGAAGGAGTTGTAATTACCAAACCGTTTTCTCTTTTATCCATTTCCCAATGCGCACCATTTCCCACATGGTCAAGTGTTGATCTTATTTTTGACCCACCATGCAAAAGAACTTTCGTAATTCCATGTTCATGGAAATTTGAAAGCGTTGTATCAATTAATCTATATCTTGCACCAAATGGCAACATGTAATCAGGTCTTGTATTTAAAAGTGATTGATAATGTTGTTTATTTTGTCCGGATTTAATTAAACCTACTAAATTTTTCATATCTCCTCCCTATTCTTTTGAAATTCCATCTTCAGATACAAGATATACATTTTCGTCATTTTCAACTCCAATTTTTTGACCTTCTTCAATAGTAATATTTTCATTTATAACACAATTATATATTACTGCATCTTTCTTAACATATGCTCCTGGCAATAGAACAGAATTTATTACTTTTGCTCCTCTTTCAACAGTTACTTGATCAAATAAAACTGAATTTTTAACTAGTCCATGTATTTGACATGCTTCATTAACTAAAGATGATTCAACTCTACCTTCTTTTCCAATAAATTGAGGAGGTAAGTTTTTTGATGAAGTATGGATTTTCCATCTTTGATCATAAATATTTAATATATTATCTTCTTTGATTAAGTCTAAATTTGCTACCCAGTATGATCTAACAGTTCCTACATCTTTCCAGTATCCTGAAAATCTATAAGCTTGTAAATTTTTACCAGCTTCTAATAAATGTGGAATTATATCATGACCAAAGTCGTAAGTTGATTCAGGATTTTTATAGTCTTCTATTAATGCTGCTCTTAGAATGTCCCAATCAAATATATAAATTCCCATTGAAGCTAGATTTGACTTAGGTTCTTTTGGTTTTTCTTCGAATTCAACGATTTTATCATTTTCATCTGTATTCATAATTCCAAATCTAGATGCTTCTTCCCAAGGTACTTCCATAACAGCAATAGTTATATCAGCATTTGCTTCTTTATGAACATCGAGCATTTTATCATAATTCATTTTGTAAATATGGTCACCAGATAAAATTAAAACATATTTAGGATTAATATTATCTAAATAGTCAATATTTTCATATATAGCATTTGCTGTACCTTTATACCATCTACCACCCTTTTCAGTATAATATGGTGATAAAATTTTTAGACCACCTTTTAGTCTATCGTAGTCCCAAGCTTGTCCAAGACCAATATGTTCATTAAGATAAAAATGTTTATATTGTGTTAGAATACCAATATTATCAATACCTGAATTTGCTGCATTTGATATCGCAAAGTCAATTATCTTATATTTTCCTCCAAATGGTACTGCTGGTTTAGCAGTGTGTCTTGTTAATGCTTTTAATCTACTACCTTGACCACCTGCTAGAAGCATTGCTACCATTTCATTTCTTGCTGCCATGTTTCCTCCTTATATTATCTATGTTTTACAAATATAGCCGCATATGGCGGTAAATCAACTTCAATAGAATATGGTCTATTATGTGAACTAATTTCTTTAGCATAATATGGTGTGTTTCTTTGAATTGGGCCGCCAAAGTTTTTGTGTGCTGAATTAATAAGTATTTTATACATCCCCTTTTTATCAACTCCAAATCTATAATTTGATCTGTATTCAGATGAAAAATTGAAAAAGCACAATACTTTATTACAATCTTTATCAATTCTTTCAAACGCTATAGTGTTCGCATCTTTATCATCGACTACTATCCATTCATAACCAGCATAATCATCATCTACTTCGTAAAGACTCTTCTCTGTGCGATAAACTTCATTTAATTTTTTAATAAACTCATGTAATCTTATATGGTGTTCATAATTTAATACTGACCAAGATAATTCTTTGTCATAGTTCCATTCTTCAAATGTTCCAATTTCATCACCCATGAACATTAATTTTTTGCCTGGGTGGGCGTATTGATATGCATATAGTGCCATCAATGCTCGAAACTTATCATCATAATAACCATTCATCTTATTAATCATACTTCCTTTCATGTGAACTACTTCGTCATGTGAAAATGGAAGTATATAATGTTCTGAAAAAGCATATGTTATAGTAAATGTTAATTTATCATGATTATATTTTCTATAAGCAGGAT